>DCFY01000161.1 GCA_002315155.1 Megamonas sp. UBA1792 | reverse complement strand
CGTTTTGCCAGCTCACCAACAAGACGTTCACTTGTCTTTGTAAAACCAACAACCGATGGCGTAAGACGACTCCCCTCCGGATTTGTGATGACGGTAGGTTCGCCGCCTTCCATAACAGATACAACCGAATTTGTTGTACCTAAGTCAATACCAATTACTTTTGACATTTTAATTATCCCCCTTAAGAAACTTTTTAAACTACGTTAAATCTATTTATTTATCTAAATTAAAAAAATTAATTAGCAACTACCTTAACCATACTTGGACGAATGACACGCCCACGGACCATGTAGCCTTTCTGCAGTTCAGCCTCAATTGTATCATCTTCTTTTTCAGCATCCTGCACACGCATGATAGCCTGATGGAAGTTTGGATCAAACTTTTCACCTTCAGCCTTAATAGCCTCAAGACCATTCTTTTCCAGTGCCTCGCCAAACTGTTTATAAATCATTTCCACCCCTGTATGAAGCGCTTCTGCATCGGTCGGTTCTGCCTCCAGTGCACGCCCGAAATTATCAAGCAACGGCAGCATATCCGTAATAAGCGTCTGCGCAACAACAGCAGAAAGTTCTTCCTTTTCCTGACGCGTACGGCGACGGAAATTATCAAAATCAGCCTGAAGGCGCTTAACGCGTTCTTCCTTCTCCTGAATTTCTTTTTCTTTTTCTTCCAAAGCCATTTTATTGGCTTTAATTTCAGACTGCAACTTTTCCAGAAAATCAGTTACAGATTGTTCTCCTCTGTCTGCGATATCCTGCTCTGTATCCACCTCCGGATTTGCGCCTGCCTGTGATACATCGGCTTCACGAATTTCTTCTTTCATCTCATTGAGAACTGCTTCATCTTTTTCCTTCATTCCCTTTTTTATAAATGGCATTTTCAAAACCTCACCTCTTTAGTTTTCATTTCAGGCCAAAATTTATGTTTTATGGTGCCAAAGCTACCATCTAAACTGTTTTATAACCGCTGCCAAATTGCTGTTGATATAGTTCAACAATGACATTACCTTACCATATTCCATACGCGTCGGGCCGAGAACAGCAATCGTTCCAAGAAGTTCTCCATCCAAATGATAGGTAGCAGTAATAATGCTGCAATCCTGAATACCGCTGTACGTATTTTCATGCCCGATCGTAACAGCAAGGCCTTCACCCCTATGCGTATGAAGTATATCACGCATAAGCTGTTCCTCCTCAAGCATGAGCAGGATGTTCTTTACCTTTTCGACATCTTTGAACTCCGGCTGATTCAGAAGCTGTGTCGTTCCCCCAAGAAAAAGACGCTCTTTCTTCTCTGTATCCAATGCCCGGCGTATAACCTCCAAAGCTGCTTCATATAGCGAGTTATCCATGATCTCATCTTTAATGCGCTGTAGACTTGTCATCTTGATCGAATCGAGTGTCTGACCGACAAGGCACGTATTAATCACTCGTGCCATACGTTCAAAATCATCAAAACGAGCTCCATCCGGCATATTAATGATCTTGTTTTCTACAAAGCCCGCATCCGTCATAATCACAGCAATCACACGACTTGAATCAAGCGGTAAAAACTGCAAACTACGAAATGCTGCTTGTGAAAGCTGTGGTGCCAGCACAAGCGAAATATTCTTCGTCATACGTGATATGATCTTTGCCGTTTCCTGAAAAACCTCTTCAGCCCGCTTTACCTTGGCCCTATACCATTTTTCAATAAGAGCAATTTCATTATCTGTCATCGCTTCCGGCGGCAAAAGATCATCTACATAAAAACGATATCCTTTTGAAGACGGAATACGACCGGAAGAAGTATGAAGCTGCTCAAGATAACCAAGCATTTCAAGATCTGCCATTTCATTACGAATTGTGGCCGGGCTTACTCCAAGATCGTATTTACGAGCAATCGTCCGTGAGCCAATAGGTTCTGCGGTGGAAATATAGTCATTTATAATAGCCTGCAGAATTCTCTGCTTGCGTTCATCAAGCATTTTCCCACCCCCCTATTGTTAGCACTCTGAACGGGTGAGTGCTAATGTCTAATAAGAATGTATCACTCTTTGGACAAAAAGTCAATAAATCTGCTCTTTTTTTGCAATATTTTTTTGCAAAAAGGGCACAAAAAATCCCATGCAGATCTGCTATATCCACACAGGACTTTTACTATATTTTGTCAATTTACTGTTTCGCATCTTTTCCCATACTTGTTTCGACGAGCATGAGTCGGGCTCATAGCAATCAATTTTACTGCTCAGTTATTCCAGCAACATCTGCATGTCTGTATATCTGCCATACGTTTTCATTTTCTTCTACAATTTACTTATTTTCAAAGATCTTAGCTACATCCTTCAAATACGTTGTAATTTCAAGATTCTGCGGGCAGCTTTGCTCACATTTCTTGCAATTGATACAATCCGATGCCTTACCATATGTTTTCGTATAGTTCGCATAGTATACATTATGTATTGAAAAACCTGCATGCACAGCCTGTTTTTCTGCATTATACAATGCAAAATATTTTGGTATTGCAATATTCTTCGGGCAGCCAGCAACACAGTATTGACACGATGTACATGGTATGGCAATTGCTTCATTAATAATTTTCACAGCCTTTTCCACCGTATCATATTCTGCCGAATTAAAAGACTTAAACTCCTGCATATAAGAAGTATTATCCAATAGCTGGTCCAATGAGGACATTCCACTCAGCACCATCATAACATTTTTCTGACTTGCGGCAAAGCGAATTGCCCAGGACGGGACGGAAAATTCTGGCTGCTGTGCTCTAAATAATTGCTCCGCTTTTTCCGGGACTTTTGCAAGCATACCACCTTTTACTGGTTCCATGACGATGACCGGCTTGCCGTGTTTTTCTGCAACTTCATAGCATTTTCCCGACTGAATACTTTCATTCGACCAGTCAATATAGTTGAGCTGTATCTGAACAAAATCAACTTCCGGATGCTCCGTCAATATTTCATCAAGAAGATCTGCCGTATCGTGGAACGAAAACCCAATTTTTTTAATCTTTCCTTCTTCTTTCTTTTGCTGAATAAAAGCAAAGCTGTCAAGCTTTGTAGCTGTTGCATAGTTCGTTATCCCAAGATTATGTAACAGATAATAATCAAAATAGTCTACACCGCATTTTTCCAATTGTTCATTGAAAATACGTTCCATATCTTTTTTTTCCTTCAAAAGCATCGTTGGCAGCTTCGTCGTTACAGTAAAAGAGTCCCGACCATGACGCTTTACAAGAGCCTCCCGCAATATAATCTCACTTTTAAAACCATGATACATATAAGCCGTATCGAAATAAGTAAACCCCCTATCCAAAAAAACATCCACCATTTTCTTCACTACATCCAAGTCAACGCTTGTCTGATCATTCTGATCCTTAATTGGTAACCGCATGAAACCAAAACCTAATTTTTTCTTTTCCATCTATATCCCTGCCTTCTCTATTATATGCATCTTCTTATTTCATAAACTTCCTGTATGACCAATTTTTCCTGGCCAATCCTCTTAAAATTGCAGAAGCCTTCTATATTTATTTCTCACTACTACTTTTGCTCATGAAAATCACCCGCCTTGTTATTCGCAATTTTATTGAACAACCCCTCACCTGCTCCATACACCATGTATATTTTATAACAGCACAGTGTGCTGTACCACATTCATCTCTGTTCTTTCGAAATCAACCTCACTTACGCAACTCAACATGATCGATTTCATTGCCATTTGGTAAAAAAGCAGCAAGACGCAGCCTGTCAAAGGATGCTTCCAATGTCATGAAGTTATCTGTCTCGGGCTGGGGTGCTTTTACCTTATCAAAAGGGTGATCCTCCCATAGATTCGGATACCGGACATTGCCGGCGACGCCTGTGATAATATAAAGCGGACCTTTTGTGTCTGGCTGAAAATTATAAATGTGATCACGGCGACGATATGTATGCAAATGTGCAGTCAGTACAACATCCACATTATATTTATCAAAGAGTGGCATGAATACACGACCTATATCAGAAATACCTGACGAACGATCCGTTCGTCTCTTATTCGCATATTGTAGAACATCCTTATGCATGAGAATAATTTTCCATTTTTTCTGTGTCTTAGTAATATCGGCTTTGAACCATGCTTGTTCTTCTTCTAAAAGCCCTGGCTGGAACGTTTCCATTTCATCGATCTGCGTATTAAGAACTATAAAATGCACATCACCATAATCAAAAGAATAGTACTGATTTTTACGTAAATCATCACCATTTTCCGGCAGGTTAAAGTGATGCAAATAAGCTTCCGGCATGCGTACTTTCCAATCTTTCGTATACGTTTCATGATTCCCCATGACTGGCGCAACCGGAATCGTATCAATAATCCCGCCCACTGCATTGAACCAAGCCTGCCACTGTGTATGGTCCTCCCCATTATCGACAAGATCACCCATATTGATAAAGAACGCTGTTTCAGGATTCACTTGGTAGGCAAGCTGTGCCAAATTTCTCCAATCAGTATAATCATTCGACTGCGAGTCAGGAAAGATTAAGGCCTTAAATTCACCTTTATTCGCCGTTGTCAGATTGTACCATTCACTGCGCTTGTTATCGCAGCCAATACGATATTCATATTGCGTTGCTGGTTGTAATCCTTTCAATACCGTCGTGTACAGATATACAGTTACATTATCATCTGTGAATTTTTCATTCGCCACCTGGCATGATTCTGTTGCATCTGTCCCTCTGACACGATATTCCAGTATCGGCTCCTGTTCTCTTTGTTCTGATTGCCACATGATCGTCCGTGAATCCATGCTATTCCTCGTAATAACCTGACGAATATAAGGCTCTGTATCTCCCAGCGGCAAATAACATCCAACGATTGCCGCCTTAGCTGAGCGCACCGTCTTTTGTGACAAGAAACGCAGCTCCGGTAAAAATGCATAAAGGCCGCCCACTCCAACAACTATACCGCCAGCAATTTTTATAAATTTTCTTCTCGAACATACTTTACCCTGTCGCTCCATTCAGATACACTCCATCCTCTATTGCCTTTATTGTAAGTTTACTCCTTTGAGTCCACTCCATGTCAAGTAATTTTACATTTTTATAAACAAAAAGCACTTGCCAAGGTTTATTTCAAGCAAGTGCTTCCATAAAAATATTCTTTCACAACAAAAATGCTTCAAACACGATATTCCCATACTTCATGCCAAGCGGCGTAAGGTGTATCCATCCACCTTCATCAACAAGCAGCCCCTTGCTCTTCATCGCTGCAATCACATCACTGTAAACCGATTCAATCATGCAATGAAACGCAGCAGAAAACGCTGCCTTATCGATACCTTTTGTCGTTCTCAGTGCAAGAAAGCAAAATTCTTCCATTGAAATTTCCGAGGTGATGATCTCCTCCTCAAAGGAAACCGCCTCACCTTTCTGCAGCTTTGCAATATAAGCAGAAATATCCTGCAGATTTGCCAGACGATGCCCGTTATAGTACGAATGTGCTGCGGCACCAAGACCAACATACGGCACATTCTGCCAATAGCTCATATTATGACGGCTTGCAAAACCCGGCCGAGCAAAATTTGATATTTCATAGCGTGCATAGCCATGTTTTGGCAATACATATACCATATAATCATACATCTGCTCAACTTGATCTTCATCCGGCAGATCAAGTTTGCCCATATCTCTCTGCCGGGAAAACACTGTGTCTTCTTCCACCTGTAGTCCATAAATTGAAATGTGCTGTAGATCGAGTTCAAACGCCTGCATGACGCTTTCTTCGAGTATCGTCAGCGTCTGCCCCGGTAATCCATACATAAGATCAATACTGACATTTGCAAAACCTGCTTGCCGTGCCATAAGAACAGCATATCTTGCAGTATCTGCCGTATGCACACGTCCGATACGCTGTAAAAGATTATCGTTAAAGCTCTGAACTCCTATACTCAGACGGTTCACACCAAGTTCATGAAGACGTTCAAGTATCGCCAGGGTAACCGTTCCCGGATTCACCTCAATTGTAAACTCATTGTCATTAACAATCTCAAAGGACGCCCTAAGTTGTACAATAATTTTTTCCAGCAATTTCAGAGGCAAAGTCGTCGGTGTACCACCGCCAATATAAACAGTTACCGCTTTGCCTGGTAAAAGAGCCCCCTGCATCGTTATTTCGCGGCAGAGGGCAGCAACATAGTCCTCCATGTACTTTTCTTTTCCGGCAAAAGAAGGAAAATCACAATAAAAACACTTTTTCCGGCAAAACGGAATGTGTATATAAACGCCGTAGTTCATCAGTCTATCTTTAGAATCGCCATAAAGGCTTCCTGTGGCACCTCAACATTACCAACCGACTTCATGCGTTTTTTTCCTTCTTTTTGTTTTTCGAGCAACTTGCGCTTTCGTGAAATATCGCCGCCATAGCATTTTGCCAGAACATCTTTGCGCATTGCCCTGACATTTTCACGTGCAATGATCTTGCTGCCGACAGCTGCCTGTATCGGAATTTCAAACATCTGCTGAGGAATGATTTCTTTGAGCTTCGCAGCAAGCTGGCGGCCACGTGCTGCCGCACGTTCCGTATGCACGATAATTGAAAGCGCATCAACCGGCTCTGCATTCAAAAGGATATCAAGCTTCACGAGTTTCGACTGTTTATAATCAACAAGCTCATAATCAAGCGAAGCATAACCGCGCGTCGCTGACTTCAGACGATCGAAATAATCATAAATAATCTCGCTGAGAGGAATATGATATGTGATCATGACACGATTCACATCAAGATAATCCATATTCTTGAACTCACCGCGCTTTTCCTGTGATATTTCCATGACTGCACCAACATAATCATTAGGCACAATAACCGTTGCCTTAACATACGGTTCTTCAATAAACTCGACTTCCGTTGCCGGTGGCAGTTTCGATGGATTATCGATCTTAAGCATCTCGCCATTCGTTTTGTGTACATGATAAATTACACTCGGTGCTGTTGTAATGAGTCTGAGATCGTACTCGCGCTCAAGACGCTCCTGTACAACATCCATATGAAGAAGCCCAAGGAAGCCGCAGCGATAGCCAAAGCCAAGCGCCATTGAAGTTTCCGGTTCAAACACGAGTGCTGCATCATTAAGCTGCAATTTTTCGAGTGCATCCTTCAGGTTATCATAGTCAGCACTATCGACTGGATAGAGACCGCAATAAACCATTGGATTTACACCACGATAACCTTCCAAGGCTTTTGCTGCCGGGTTTTCCATAGAAGTTACCGTGTCACCGACACGCACATCTTTTACATTTTTAAGACTGCCTGCGACAAAGCCAACTTGTCCGGCACTAAGTTTTTCCATATTCACTGGTGCCGGCTTAAAACAGCCAACATCGGTTACTTCAAAGTTTTTACCAGTTGCCATCATTCTAAGCATCATGCCTTTTTTAATGCAGCCATCCATTACGCGAATATGTGCAATAACTCCTTTGTACGGATCAAAGTATGAGTCAAATATAAGCGCTGTCAAAGGCTTGTTGTCATCACCTGACGGTGCTGGAACTTTTTCCACGACCTTGTCAAGAATTTCTTTAATACCAATGCCTGCCTTCGCGGATGCAAATACCGCATCGGATGTATCAAGACCAATGACATCCTCAATTTCCTGCTTCACTTTTTCCGGGTCAGCGTTTGGTAAATCGATTTTATTGATGACTGGAATGATTTCCAGATTGTGTTCAAGGGCCATATACACATTAGCCAGAGTCTGCGCTTCGACGCCCTGTGCTGCATCAACAACAAGCAATGCGCCCTCACAGGCCGCAAGGCTGCGTGACACCTCATATGTGAAATCGACATGACCCGGTGTATCGATAAGATTAAGCTCATACAGCTCGCCGTCCTCACCTGTATAATCAAGCCGTACGGTTTGTGCTTTAATCGTGATACCGCGTTCACGTTCAAGATCCATGGTATCGAGAACCTGTGCTTCCATTTCACGCTTGGATAAAGTTCCTGTATATTCTATAAGGCGGTCGGCAATCGTCGATTTGCCATGATCGATATGAGCGATAATCGAGAAATTACGAATATTTTTTGTCTGCATGTTTTCCTCCTGCAATCTACTTGCGAATACTAACTTTCATTATATCATTTTCGCAGGCTCTGTAGCAAGAGATACATTCGGCCAAAATAGGGTCTTGCTTTTTCATCCTCCCCATGCTAGAATACTTAGGTAACAAATTGTTAAGGGGGTGAAATACTTGCCAAATATTAAAGCATCCATTCTTAGTGTAAAATCTGACGCTAAACGCCATGCTAGAAACTTTGCTGCGAAATCCGTTGTTAGGACAACGTCCCGCAAAGTCCTCGACGCTGTTGAAGCCGGAAACGTAGACGAAGCGAAAGCCCTCCTTATCGTTGCCTGCAAAACAATCGATCAGGCTGCTGCTAGCCGTGTTTATCATAAAAACGCTGCAGGCCGTAAAAAATCTCGTTTAGCTCGCAAAATTAATGCCATGGCTAAATAATTTTACATGATGTACAATAAAAAGTCTGTCCAAAAGGACAGGCTTTCTTACTGCATCAAAAAGGGAAGACACTCTGTTGCGGCATAGCTGCATGAGAATGTCTTCCCTTTTTTATTTCCCTATACAAAGGCCAATAATAACATCTTCTAAAAGTTCAGCACCAGCCTGACCCGTCTTCAATTTATAATCTGCCTCGGCTAGTGAAAGCATCGCCTTTTTCAGTACAGACTCACTAAAGTTTCGACTGTAACGGCCAATCTTTTCGGCAATAAACGGATTGAGCTGCATCGGGCCCGCAAGTTGTCTGCCATGGTACCCCTGTGCTTCAAGTGTCCTTGCCTGCCAAAGCTGCCGCACATGACGCACGATAAGGCTTAATGTCAGTGGGAGATAGACTGCATCATCAAGCTGCCGATGCAAGAGTTCAAGTGCCTTCTGTACATGGCGCTCACTAACTGCATCCAGCATCGCAAATACCGACACTTCAGGCATGCTCGAAAACACCTGCAGCAAATCTTCTTTTGTAATCCGACGCGCTGTTGTATAAAGTGCCAGCTTATCAAACTCTTTATCAAGAAACCCCAGAGATACCTGCTGCATCGTCCCCACAGCTTCCGTAAAATATGTATAGGCTTCACGATCCAGCTCCTTATCCATCTCCTGCAGCTTCCCCTGCAGCCAACTGCCAATATTCCACGGCTTAACGGCCTCAACTTCGACAACCACACCACAAGAGACAATTGTTTTATAGATCTTACGCCGTTTATCTGCTTTTTCCAACATTTCAAAAACAATGACACTATACGACGGCATATTATTTAAGATAGAAATGAATTTTTCTTCGGTTTTTGAAGACTTAGCTTTTTCCTCATTTTTTTTCTCTTTGAAAAGGTTTGTACCACGAACCAGAATAACATTCTTCTCCGAAAAAAATGGTGCCGACTCGATAAGTCCCATAAGCTGATTTAAATCCGCTTCTCCATTGATTTTTTGCAAAGCATTCTGCGTGCCCTCTGGTAAAAGTTTTGCAAGCAATGCCTTTTCCACTTTATCTGCCAAATAACGTTCCTCGCCTGTAATTAGATAGACCGACTTCAAATCACTCTTTCGTATCATCGCCATGGCATCTTCATATTTCATATTTCTACACCCATTTTTCTATTTATAATAAAACAGCCAAAATGCTATATCTTTTATCATATAGCATTTTGGCTTTTTTGTCATTACCTGTTGGAACTTGCTACCTTTAGGATATATTGCATTTCAGCAAATGAATTAGTAAAACCAATATAGTATTTCATTTTACTTGAAAAACTCTGTGGTGATATTTTTACCTTATAGATAAAATGATTTTTTCATCCAATTTCTTCTTTTACAATCACCTTGTCTATAGGTGCAGGAGAATTCTCGCC
>DCFY01000061.1 GCA_002315155.1 Megamonas sp. UBA1792 | reverse complement strand
TTTCGGTTACGGAGCGCCTTGTAAAGGCTGGAAAAATCATGGATATTCCAGTATTGGATCATATAATTATTGGTGATGATAAATATATTAGCTTAAAAGAAAAAGGTATGGTAAAATAAGAATACTTATGGGTTTATTATGAAGGGAGACTTTTTTTAAAATGTGGAATCTTTTTGGTGGTTTGTCACGCGATATGGGTATTGATCTCGGGACAGCAAATACTTTAGTACATGTAAAAGGTAAGGGGATTGTGTTACGTGAACCTTCCGTTGTTGCAATTAAACGTGAAAATGGTGAAGTGCTGGCTGTTGGTGAGGAAGCAAAACAGATGATTGGCCGTACACCAGGAAATATCGTTGCTATAAGACCAATGCGAGATGGTGTCATTGCCGATTTTGATGTAACGCAGGCAATGCTTAAATATTTTATTCGTAAAGCAATGAATACGAAATCTGTTGTTCGTCCGCGTGTTGTAATCGGGGTTCCTTCTGGCGTAACGGAAGTTGAAAAGCGTGCAGTTATTGATGCTGCACAGCAAGCAGGTGCGCGTGAAGCGTATCTTATTGAAGAACCGATGGCTGCAGCGATTGGTGCAGGTCTTCCGGTAGAAGAGGCTACTGGAAGTATGGTGGTTGATATTGGTGGTGGTACGACAGAAATTGCTGTAATTTCACTTGGTGGTATCGTAACGAGCCGTTCAATTCGTATCGGTGGCGATGAAATGGATTCGGCAATTGTACAGTATATCAAGCGTATGTACAATCTTATGATCGGTGAACGTACCGCAGAGTCAATTAAGATTACGATTGGCTCTGCAATTGTTGCGATGGATCATGATCAGAAAATGGATATTCGCGGTCGTGATCTTGTTAGTGGGTTGCCGAAGACACTGGAAATTAAAGCCAGTGAAATCAGGGATGCATTGAATGAGCCGATTTTTAAAATTATTGATGCAGTAAAGAGCACATTAGAAAAGACTCCACCAGAGCTTGCTGCAGATGTGATGGATCATGGTATTATGATGACAGGCGGTGGAGCATTATTGACAAATCTTGATAAGCTTCTGAGTCATGAAACGGGGATGCCTGTTCTTGTAGCAGAGGATGCTCTTTCCTGTGTCGGTGAGGGGACGGGTAAGTCTCTGGAAAATATTGAACTTCTGAAACGCGTAGTTATGACTACGAAAAAGCTAAGACAATGAGCAGAGTAAGAAGGGATAGAGATTCCAGTCGAAAAATATGGATTGTTGTTGTTGTCGCAGTCAGTGTATTTTGCCTGATCTTTTTTGCTGCACGTGGCAGATTTACTGTTCCTTTGAGCAGTCGTTTAGTGACGACTGTAATGGCCCCGTTTCAGGGAGTCACATCATGGGTGGGGAATCAGATACAATATGTTTCTTCAAATGTTTGGGAAATAATTACAGTACACCGACAAAACAAAATGCTTAGAAATGAAGTTGAACAGTTGCGTGTTCAAAACAGCCAGGCAAATGAATTTGCTTCGGAAAATGCGCGTCTGCGGATGTTGCTAGGATATAAGCAGGCGGCAAGACAGTTTGATCTTGTTGTTGGCCGTGTTATTGGCCGAGAAGCAGCAACTTGGACAAGTATGATTATTATTGACCGGGGGACGAATGATGGTGTGAATAAGGACATGGCAGTTGTTACTGAACAGGGACTTGTTGGGAATGTCGTTGAGGCATATACATCCTCGTCAAAGGTGGAATTGCTGTTGGATCCGCGTTCTGCTGTTGGTACGATCGTACAGCGGGCGGAGTCACGTGTTGCTGGTATTGTTGAAGGAAATCCGGGAGATGAAATGACCCCTCGTATGGTAAATATTTCGCGTAATGCAGATATTGTTGAGGGTGATGAAATTGTTACTTCGGGATTTGGTGGTATTTATCCAAAAGGAATCGCTGTGGGTAAAGTCAAGGCGATTGAAAATGATGAGGGCGGCTTACTGAAATATGCAGTGCTTACGACGGCCGTTGACTTTCAAAAGTTGGAGGATATTGCAGTTATTGTAAATTCGCGGGAAGCACCACCGACACCATTGACACCACCGGTCCAGACACCGGGAACGGAAAGCAGCGTCAATCCGGATGATACTGCGGCATTAGGAGCCGAAGGTGCTACAAAATGAAATCTTGTCTGATATGGGGTGCTGTGCTTATAGGTGCCTATGTTTTACAGTCGGGATTTTTCCCTTTATTGGCATATCATGGTATAAGTGTTGATTTGTTATTACTCAGTGTCATGTCTTTTGGACTTCTGAAAGGAAGTAAATCGGGTGTTCTTATGGGGTTTATGGCAGGGGTTTTACAGGATGCAGCGTCAGGAACTTTTTTTGGCATGAATATTTTTAGTAAAATGATTATTGGATATTTATGCGGTTCTGTAGCAAATCGCGTATTTAAGGAACAGTTTTTCCTGCCAATCTGTGCAACGGTTTTTGCAACGCTTATGAACTATTTTATTTTAGCAGTGATTGTGTTATTATTAGGTTATCGCTTTAATCTGATCGTTCATTTGCGTTTGGTTCTTTTACCGATGTTATTGTACAATATAGTATTTGCTTTTCCGGTACATACATTGTTTTGTTGGTTATGTGAAAAAGTAAAAGAAAAGTAGAATTTTAATGTGATTAAGGCACCTGTGGGTAGGTGCCTTAATTCTTAATATAGGAGAGATTTCGGTGGCCATAAAAGATTTTGACGGACGGCTAAAAGTAGTATCTGTTTTTGTTAGTATTATTATAGCGATACTTGTTGCAAGGCTGGGGTATTTGCAAGTGTATAATGGAGAGTATTATGCAGGACTTGCCGATGGTAATAGAATACGGCTGATTCCGTCGATGGCACCGCGTGGAACTTTTTATGATCGGAATGGGAATCTGCTTGTTACAAATCGACCGGGATTTACGGTGTCTCTTTTGCCGCTTACGGCACCGATATCGGAGGATGTTGTGACGCGTCTTTCTCAACTGCTTGGTGTTGACCAAAATGATATTAAGGCAAAAATCAAGGCACATAGTGGTTTTGATCCGATACGCATAAAGAATGATGTTGGACCAGAAATACTAACGATCATAGAGGAACAAAAGGCTGCTTATCCGGGTGTTGTCATCGAGGTACAGCCGATTCGAAACTATATTTATAAGGAACAGGCTGCACATACTTTTGGCTATGTAAGCGAAATCAGTGATGAAGAGTTGGAGAAACGTAAAGGCGAAGGTTATCGTACGGGAGATATTGTTGGTAAATTTGGCTTGGAAAAAGTTTATGATCAGGAATTACGTGGTGTAAATGGTGGTGAACAGGTCGAGGTTGATGTAACCGGTAAACCCGTACAAATCCTTGGACGTAAAGTACCTGTTCCGGGTAATGATTTGGTATTGACAATTGACCAGAAGCTGCAGGAGGCAGCGGAACGAGCTGTCGATGAGCAGCTTGTGAAGATTGGAGCAAAGGCAGCTGCAGCAGTTGTGCTTAATCCGCAGACGGGTGAGGTTCTTGCAATGGTAAGCCGGCCGGCCTTTGATCCAAATCTTTTTGCACATGGTATATCAAATAAGGATTGGAAGATTATTAATGATAATCCTTATTATCCGATGGATAATAAGGCGATTACGGGGGAATATCCACCAGGGTCAACGTTTAAGATTGTTACAGGTGCAGCAGCACTTACAGAGGGTAAAGTAACAGCAGAAGAAAAAATCCTTGATACAGGTCGTCACTGGATTATTCCAAAGGTCAATGCAGATGGCGAGGCACTTGGCTGGATCAATTTCAGAGAAGCACTAGCACATTCAGATAATGTCTATTTTTATGAAATGGGAAATCGTCTAGGTATTGATATGCTTGAAAAATATGCACGTATGTTTGGACTTGGTCAGAAAACGGGAATTAATCTTCCGTATGAATCGGACGGCCTTGTTGCAAATCGTGCTTATAAGAAAAAAGTCTTCGATGAGGATTGGTATTTGGCAGAAACTTTTGATGCAGCAATTGGTCAGGGGTTCAATTTGGCTACGCCGCTTCAGGTTGCACTTGTCATGAGTGAGATTGCAAATGGTGGTACGCGGTATCAACCATATCTTGTCAAAAAAATCATGGCACCAGATGGAAGCATTGTGCAAGAGTTTAAGCCAACAGTGCTGGGAAAACTTGATGTCAGTCCAGATATTATTCGGCTTATACAGAATGCATTAAGCGATGTTACGAAAATTGGTACAGCAGCATCGTTTTTTGGTTCAGATTTTCCAGTGAATATTGCTGGGAAAACAGGAACAGCAGAAAATTCGCATGGAAAGGATCATGGCTGGTTTGTTGCGTATGGGCCATTTGATAATCCTAATATTGTTGTAGCAGTCCTTGTCGAAAATGGTGGTTATGGTGCAGAATCTGCTGTACCAATTGGTAAAAGGATACTTGAGGCAGCTTTTAATATACCGGATCCGGAGACAATTGCAAGACAGGAAGCAGAGGCAAAAGCAGCTGCAAAAGCAAAAGTAGCAGAACAGGCAAAGCAAACCCCGCAATAAATCATTTTAGTATTTTAGCAGGATTTTGTAATGAAAGGGCGAAATGGTAAAAGTATGATTAAATTGTAAAGAGCGAAGTGAGGTAGTCATGAGCGAAGATGTGAAGTTTAAAGGCAGCCGGTCAGGACTGCAGCTGGTTTTGAATGACACAGCGAGTTTTTCTGATATTGAAAGGGAACTCAAGACCAAACTGGAATCATCCTTAAATTTTTTTTGTAAGGGAACGATTGTAAAGGTTATTTCGGGTGCATTGAAGAAAGAGGAACAGGATCGTCTGGCAGAATTGTTTCATGGCTATGGTCTTATTCTTCGATTAATGAGTTTGGAAACGGAAAAAGCTCAGGAAAAAAAGATAATAGAAAAAAAAGAGCCGGAGGAAGAGATTCCGGGATTACATGATATGACTGTTATCGATAAAACGATTCGTGGTGGACAGGAAGTTGTCTGTAATGGTTCCATCCTTATTTGTGGTAATGTGAATCCGGGATCACAGGTTATTGCGGGTGGTAATATCGATATTCGTGGTACATGCCGAGGCATTGTACATGCAGGTGCATTTGGTGATACGAAAGCGATTATTGTAGCGGATCATATGATGCCGATGCAGGTTCGTATTGCTGAGCTTATTGCGCGAGCACCGGATGACATGGAAAAGTCAAAATGTACAGAGCGAGCATATATCAAAAATGGGCAAATTGTAATTGAACCGATAGAGAGGTAGGAAGCAAGCGAATGAGTGAAATTATTGTAGTTACTTCAGGTAAAGGCGGTGTCGGTAAGACAACGACTACGGCAAATATTGGTGTGGGTTTGGCCGCTAAAAACAAGAAAGTTGTATTAATCGATACAGATACAGGACTTCGAAATCTTGATTTGCTGCTTGGTCTGGAAAATCGTATTATGTATGATCTTATAGATGTTACGGAAGGTCGCGTTTCCTATAAGAAAGCACTGGTACGTCATAAAAAATATTCAACACTTTACTTGTTGCCAACATCGCAGGTCAAGGATAAGACATCGGTGAATCCGGCACAGATTGTACGTTTGTGTGAGGACCTCCGCAAAGAGTTTGATTATATCATTATTGACTGCCCGGCAGGGATTGAGCAGGGTTTCAAAACGGCAATTGCTGCTGCTGATTGTGCGATTGTTGTTACGATGCCGGAAATTTCAGCGGTACGTGATGCGGATAAGATTATTGGTGAACTTGGACGTGCTGAAAAAGAAAACATTAAGCTTGTTGTAAATCGTATTCGTCCGCAGATGGTACGCAGTGGTGACATGCTTGATATGGATGATATTAATGATATTCTTTCGATTGAATGTATTGGTCAGGTGCCCGATGATGAAATGGTAGTTACATCAACAAATCGGGGAGAACCGGTTATTTCGAATGAATCATCTCAGGCAGGGCAGGCTTATCGCAATATTGTCGGCCGTATATGTGGTGAGAATATTCCCTTCATGGAGTTTCCAGAAGAAGGCTTTTTTGATAAATTGAAACGTGTTTTTGGTAAATAAGGGAGGGTTACGGTTATGCTGGAGGTTCTTATGAAAATTTTTGGCAAGTCAAATAAATCATCCAGGGATGTAGCGAGAGATCGTCTTAAGGTTGTCCTCATACATGATCGAGCGAATATATCCCCTGAAGTTATGAATCATTTGCGGGATGATATTATTAAGGTGATTTCAAATTATATGGAAAT
>DCFY01000119.1 GCA_002315155.1 Megamonas sp. UBA1792 | reverse complement strand
CAAGGATCGTCGAGCCGCTTCTTTTTTCTCCGACGTCTTATTCTCCACTCTTTTCCACATAAAAAGTGTGCAAAACAAAAGAATGCTTAGCGCTGCCTGAATCAAGGCAATAACGAGATATCCCGTGCGCCAGCCACCTGGCTCCGCAATAAACTGTGAAACAATCACCGGACCGGCACTTGCACCAACACCCCAAAAACAATGCAGCCAGTTCATATGAATAGCTTTATAGTGGAGCGCTACAAAATTATTTAGTCCGGCATCAACTGCCCCGCCGCCCAGTCCCAGCGGAATTGCCCACAGGCAAAGTCCCATCAGCGATAACGATGCATGAAAACCAAATAAAGCAATCGCAGTCAATGTAACACTGACTGCCGTCACCCTTCCCGTACCAAAGCGGCGAATCAGTGTATCACTTGATAAACTGGATACTACAGTTCCAGCAGTCGTAATCATAGCAATAAGGCCTGCACTTGAAAGCTTCGCCCCAAAATCGGCCTGCATAACCGGCCAGGTCGTACCAACAAGAGAATCCGGCAGTCCCAGACTGATGAACGTACTATAGATAAGAATCAATAAATAAAACAATCCATGCACCTCATTCTTTTGATAAACAAATCCGCGATGACAAAAGCGCCAATGTACAACGAATGATCCCCTGCTCAAAGTCTTCATGAAAGTCCGTCGATATGGACAGCTTTGCCATAGCCGTCTCTGGCAAGTACCCGATCGTTTCGGTCCAAACAAGTTCCAGTGCATCCTCTGATGAAAGCTCCCCCTGTAAAAGAAACTCACCCTGCAGGACAATCTGCTGCGGATTGAGTGTACAAATAATTGCTGTAATAACCTTTGCTGCTGCCTTGCAGGTATCTTTCTGTGTATCAGCGCTCAGCTTTTTCCAGTCAATACCCAGAGGAATGTACTTTACTTCACCAACAAAGCTATTCATACCTTTATAAACTTTTCCATTGATACAGACGCCAACACCCGGAGGATATTTTTCCGGGAAATAGATATAGACAACTATATTCTCCATTTTTCCATGCTGCTCACAATAGCCAAGTACGGCACTATTGACATCATTATCAAAGACAACCGGCAGATGATACCGTTCTCTATAGTATTTACCCAGCTCTTTTCCATGCAGCTGTGGATAGTCACAGAAAAAAGTGCCGTTTTGCTCCGGTCCTGGCAATCCAAAACCAATCGCTGCAATGGTTGGATAGACTACAATTAAACAATCAATAAAGTCATCCAGCATGCTCACATCCAGCAATTCCGCCCCACAGATTTCCTTGTGCACACACTGACCCAAAAGATTTACGACACGGATAAACAGCGTATCTTTACCGCTAACCTCGTGCGTATAAAATACAAGTACATGCTGATGTTCCGCATTATAAGAGTAGCACTGTGCCGGACGCCCGCCATTTGATGGGATCATTTTTTCCATCAAAGCTTCTCCTTCAGCCACAAGATCCTGCAAAATCGAGGCAATCGTCACCACCGTGAGTCCTGTAGCTTTAGCCAGCTCCCCTTTTGTCGCCAGCTCCGATGTTTTCAGTGCCTCACGCACAAGATTTGTATTGACTTTCTTCATCATAAGAGAATTTGCCTGAACTTTTTTCATCGGCTCCACCTTTTTATACACTTATTAAAGCATCTTTAATAAGTGTATAATACCTTATTATTTGATAATCGTCAATAGACAAAAAGTTTTTGTTTTCAACTTATACTTCCAATATTCACTATACAGTATTACAATAAAAGAAGTGCGCTGGTATTTTGTGCCAGCAATTTCATCTTATAACACAACTACTGGAGGAATAGATTCCATGGCAAAACTGACACTGGATAAAGCAAAAGAAATCTTGAAGAAGCATGTAACTGAAGCGCATCTCTTTACACATGCAGAGGCTGTAAGCGCAGCAATGGGCGCAATGGCAGATCACTTTGGCGAAGATAAAGCCTACTGGGAGGCCATTGGCTGGCTGCATGATATCGACTTTGAAAAATTCCCCGATGAGCACTGCCAGCATGTACGCGAGCTGCTTGCAAATGAAGATATCGACGACGACGATATTCGTGCCATCATCTCACATGGCTACGGTATTTGCACGAAGGAATGTGCACCGACAACAAATCTCGAAAAAAGCTTGTTTACAGTCGATGAACTGACAGGCATTGTCATGACAACTGCTCTTATGCGCCCTACGGGCATTGCAGACATGGAGCTCAAGAGTCTCAAGAAAAAATTCAAAGATAAACACTTTGCCGCAAAATGCAATCGTGACCTTATTAAGCAGGGCTTTGACCTTCTCGGCCTTGATGCCAGTATCGTCATGCAATGCTGCATTGACGGTATGCGCGATCACATGGACTCACTTGGCATTGGACCAAAAGCAGAAGCATAAAATTTTTCCGGAATGCAATGAACAAGACGCACCGATTCATTTTAGAATCGGTGCGTCTTTTAGCGAAACAGCCCACAGTCATAGTCATTAGCCAATGTTTTTGCGGTTTCTGCCGGATTATTATTGGTATAAGTCTTTATCCAGTTTGTTGTTGGTTTTTTATAGTTACGATCATAATAACGCTCACAAAGTTCCCGTGCAACGTCATGATATTTTCTTTGTGTAAGAAGAGTCTTCAGTTCTTCAATTCGCTTTTTTCCAGCGTAACGAGCAAGTTTAGCGAGCACTTCCATTAGTTCAGCTTCATCTGCTGGTGAATATTCAGCTACAAGCAGCTTTACCCGTTCTTCGATGGGTGTATCAATCCATACCATGCAGCCGCTACAAATTGCATTATACAGCT
This sequence comes from Megamonas sp. UBA1792, assembly GCA_002315155.1. The sequence continues at coordinate 949 of DCFY01000119.1, read as the reverse complement.
CATCACACAACAGAATTCGTCCAATGCGACGGGATTCGCCCTCAAAAAACACTATCTTCCCCTGATATTTTTCTAAAAGCACATACAATTCCGAGTCAAATTTTTTCTGACCAGGTTGTTCTTCATGTGCAAGAGCTCCGAGCAGAGAACCTCGATGCTTTGCCAAAGCCTCCAAATCGACAACAGGATAGCCTGTTGCTGCCAGATGATGCAAAAGCAGCGTCTTTCCCGCACCTGTATTTCCATATAAAGTAACCGGAGTAATCCTGGCAATCGTCTGGGGTAAATGCTCCAGCAGCCAGTGGCGATAAGCTTTATAGCCGCCATACAGACGATGCACCTTAATATCCAATGCATAAAGAAAGCTGCTAAGTGATGTACTGCGGTAACCGCCGCGTGAACAAAAGATGATAAGGCAGTGTGTCTTATACAGCTGTGTAATTTCCCTGAATATTGAAGGCAGACGCTCGGATATTGCCTCGACTCCGGCCTGCTTTGCCGCAGAAATATGATTATGCGCATATAAGGTACCAACTCTGATACGTTCTTCATCCAGAAGAACCGGAATATTCACAGCCCCGGGGATCGTTGCTTCCTCATATTCCTTCGGCGAGCGAACATCGATAAAAATCGTTTTTTTTAGCTTTAGTGCCTCATCATACGTAATATCATTTTTCAATTATTTTCACCTCATTCAGTTTTATGTTTGTTCTTTTAGCAAATACAATATACTTCAATAATTCTTCAGCTAGCAGAAAATCCCTGTGCAAACTGCACAGGGATCTTCTTTATATCAGCCAACTAGTCGCGTTGGACCGTATGTCCTTTTTCATATTGCAAACGTTTTGTTTCCGGTGCATGATCGGATGGTTCTGCATGAATAAGTACATTAAAAGAACCTAGTTCTGGCTTGATTTCACGTTCAAGATCATCACAAATTTCATGTACC
>DCFY01000072.1 GCA_002315155.1 Megamonas sp. UBA1792 | reverse complement strand
TACAAGGACGAAAGTACAAGTATTTGAAACTGCTCGCTAAAAAATATCAGACACGCCAGGCCGTGTATGCAGAACTTATCCATTGACAGGCAGAGCTTAGTCTGCGAAAGGGTATTGAGCATTTTATGAGCGATCTTCATGGGGAGTATGAGTCGTTTTTTCATATTTTAAATAATTGCTCCGGTGTCATTGCGGAAAAGGTAGAGTATCTTTTTGAAAATCAACTTACGAGTGAAGAAAAAGCAGAGTTTTGCACGCTTATCTATTATCCAAAAGAAAAAATTGAGCGTATAGAGGCACAGCGTAAGAATACGCCAGAATGGTATCGGACGATGCTGACGCGGCTGCTTGATCTTTCACGACTGCTGTCGTATAAGTATCCGGCGGCAAAGGTATACGGTTTTATGCCAGAGCGGTTTACCTCGGTGATCATTGAACTTATGAATACGCATCCAAAGGCAGATAAAGCACAGTATCTTTATCACAAAAAGCTTCTTGATACAATTATTCAGATTGGCAGCGGGGCAGAGTTTATTGAAGCATTTACGGTGCTTATCAAGCGGTTGGCGGTTGATCACCTTCATATTGTTGGGGATTTTTTTGATCGTGGAAAGCGTCCGGATGCAATTATTGATATGCTTATGCAGCATCATTCACTTGATATCCAGTGGGGGAACCATGATATTCTTTGGATGGGTGCAGCTTGTGGCAGTGAGGCTTGTATTGCCGCCGTTATTCGTAACAGCCTGTCCTATAATAATACTGATGTGCTTGAAAAAGGTTATGCTATTAGTCTGCGGCCGCTTTCACTTTTTGCGTCAAAAAGTTATCCGGATGCAAATCCGCTAAAAGCATCTTTACGGGCGATTTCTATTATTATGTTTAAATTGGAAGGGCAGGTCATTCAGCGTAATTCGGATTTTCATATGGAAAGCCGTCTTCTACTTGATAAGATTGATTATGATTCCTGCTATATTACAATAAGTGGCAAACGCTATGAGCTTGGCAATGCTTATTTTCCGACGATTGATCCGAAACATCCGTACGCACTCACAGAGGAGGAACAGAATATCATTTCTGAGCTAAAGTCGTTTTTTCTGGAAAGTGAGACGTTACGCCGCCATGTGGATTTTCTCTATAAGAAGGGCAGCATGTACACTTGCTATAATCAGAATCTCCTTTATCACGGCTGTATTCCGCTTAATGAAGATGGCAGCTTCCATACGATTGTTTTTGCTGGACAGGCATATGCGGGTAAGGCGTATATGGACTTTGCTGATCGTTGTGCGCGTAAGGCTTACTGCTATCATGATGACAATTCGCTTGATTTCATGTGGTATCTTTGGTGTGGTCGCCAGTCACCACTTTCCGGCCGTGAATTTAAAACCTTTGAGCGTACACTTCTTGATGAACCGGAGACATGGAAGGAACCGGCCGATGCATACTTCCACTATTGCAACGAAGAATCAGTCTGCGAAATGATACTGAAGGAATTCGGACTCGACCCACGGCGCGGTCATATTATCAATGGACACGTGCCGGTTAAAGTAAAGGCGGGTGAAAGCCCAATAAAGGCAAATGGTAAAGCCATCATTATCGATGGTGGCTTTTGCCGGGCATACCAGAAGAAGACGGGGATTGCGGGATATACCCTCATATCAAACTCACGTGGTTTGCGCCTGCTTGAGCACCAAACCTTTGCAAACGTCCGCGAAGCACTTAAGGAAAACAAGGATATTGAGTCTGTGTCACGCACGGTCGAACTGCAGAACTACCGGACAACGGTTAGTGAAACGGATGAAGGAAAAGAAATGCAGGAACGGATTGCGGATCTCTATAATTTATTGCTTACTTATCAAAATGGGATACTTGTGCCCAAAGAGTAGATTAATTGAGAGCTTTTTTATTGGGGCGATTGTTGCAAAGTTGTTTATTTGTAACAATCGTTTTATTTTTATACAAAATAACGATTTTTCCTGCATTTTTTGTTTTGATTTAAAGCTTTTATGCTATAATAGGAGGAAGCCTGATTGGAGGCTAAGGAGTGGATTCAGTGAAACGGATTTTTACGGAACCCCTTATGTTGTATAGGATAGCAGTGACTTTTTTCTGTTTGCTGCTATTGACAACGGATGATGTGTGTGTGGCAGCAGATACTGCAATAGACTCGGTGACAGGGCAGTTAACACTGTGGATGGTGTTAGCGTGCTGCAGTGAGATCGTTATGGGTATCATTGCAATCGTGGCACTTGTTCTTGTTTTTTGCATGATTGCACTTCATCAGACGAAGAAAATGCTTTACCGACAGCAACGAAGGTATTTTAAGCTGGCGGAGCTATCAAATGAATATATTTTTGAATATGATGTGCAGCGGGATCGGCTGATTTTGTCGAACCAATGTGCAAAGATGTTTGGTCTGCCACGGATAATTGACAATTATAAGAAGCTTATACAGGAAAAGAACAGTCAGAAGATCACATCACCGCTTATGTATATTGATACAGCGATGGGGGCAGATTGCAAGGACCGCAGAATAGATTTATTTATGTCGTCGGATGGACGTATGAGAAAGTTCAAAACCATGAATACGCTTTGTTATGATCGCCATAAAACGTTAGAGTTTATCATAGGGAAGTTTGTTGATGTCAGTCAGGAAGCCGAGGAACGGAAAAAGCTTGAGATAAAGGCACAGATTGATGGCATGACAGGTGTATATAATGCAAAGACGTGCCGAAAGTTTATGCAGGAGGCTATGGCACTGCGTGAGCAGGACCATGAGGATGCGTTCATTATTCTTGATATTGACTATTTTAAGGGAATCAATGATACGCTGGGACATCATGTAGGTGATGAGGTTTTACAAACATTGGCGAAAAATTTAAAACGTACAGTCCGTAATACAGACATTATCGGCCGCCTTGGCGGAGATGAGTTTTGCATTTACATGCGAAGTGTGCCTTCAAGACAGTTTGTGGGAGAGTTTTGTGCACACATCAACCGTCGGGGGATGCTGGCAAGGATAAAGAATGGGCAGGGCATTGCTTGTGATGCCACGGTAAGTATTGGAGTTGCATTCATTAAAAAAGACGAAATTTTCGAGGAAGTCTATAAAAGAGCGGATGCTGCGCTTTATAAGGCAAAGAATAAAGGCCGCAATACATATGCTTTGGAAGACAAATAAAAAAGGAGCAGGCATATTGTTTGATATGTCTGCTCTTTTTGTTATATTTTTAATAACAGCTCATTGAGGGATTTCATGATTTTTTTATGTGGCAGGTCGATGAACTCATCTGCTGTTGTTGTGCCAGTTGTGACAGCAGCAAAGTCGACGACAGCATTTTTAGCAGCATTGGCATCAATGAGGCTGTCACCTGTATAGAGAACATCAGTTTTTGTTCCGTTGAAGATGCTGATTGCCTTATATATGCCTTCTGGCGATGGCTTTGGTTCGCAGACATCCTCAATACCGATGACAAGATCGACAAGTTTGTCAAGACTCGTTTGCGTGAGTGTCTCCAGGATACGTGAACGTGTTTTGGTGGAAATAATGCCGATTTTGCTGCCGCTTGCTTTAATTCTTGTAAGCGTTGGTATTGTTTCAGGATAGAGAAAAGTTGCTTTTGTCATGATTTTATCGGCTTCAAGACTGTATTTGCGGCGCAGATCATCGATGATATCTGTAGTGGTTTCTTTGGTAAGTACAGAAAGAGCAGCTTTCATCGGCATACCGATAGTGCGCTTAATATCTTCGACGGGGACTGCGGGGTAGCCGTTTTTTCTGAGTACGATTTGAAAGCAGCCGACGATGCCTTTTTCGGAGTTGGCAAGCGTATAGTCGAAATCAAATAAATAGATATTGTAGTTCATGAAAAACCTCCTTATAAAATCGTAGGAAACAAACATCTGCATTATATCATAGAGCCTCAGTATCGGGCAAATCTATGATATAATTGAGTGAGAATTTATTATAATGGTAATGTCTTGAGTAAAAGGCTTGCTGCGTAAGGAGATAAAATAGTGGCGGATAAAAGTATGTATGAAAAAGTAGAGCAGTATATCATGTCGTTTTATGAGGATAATCCATTTGTGCAGTTCCTGCATATCGATATTGATAAAATTTCATCAGGGAACGTCCAGCTTTCAATGAA
>DCFY01000102.1 GCA_002315155.1 Megamonas sp. UBA1792 | reverse complement strand
GCTGCAAGGATATCCCTAAGTCCTTTTACAATTGCATCTCTATCTTCGTTTGAGATAATTCCGCACTTTGCCAGCATTGTCGCATGTGCGATGCTGCCAGCGATGTCTTCATAATACATTCTTTTATCAAAACTGATAGACGCTTGAAATTCATTAATCATTTCATCAGTAGACTTCGAGAATCTACCACCCCAGAGTTGTTCTGCCATTATTTCTTTGCTCCTACCTTTTCCTGCATGAGGGCACGAACCTTCATTGGCAAACCAAAGAGGTTGATAAACCCTGTTGCATCAGCCTGATTGTATACTTCATCACGTTCAAATGTAACGAATTCTTTGCTGTAGAGTGAGTATGGCGACTGCGCACCAGCAGAAATAATGTTGCCTTTATAGAGCTTGAGCTTAACCGTTCCGGTTACAGTTTCCTGTGTGCTGTTAACGAAAGCATCTAATGCTTCACGAAGCTGGCAAAACCACATTCCATCATATACGAGTTCACCATAACGAATAGCAAGACTTTCTTTGTAATGCAGCGTTGAACGGTCAAGACAGAGATATTCAAGTTCTCTGTGTGCATAATATAGAATTGCTCCGCCCGGATTTTCATAAACACCACGGGACTTCATTCCAACGAGACGGTTTTCGACAATATCCGTAATGCCTACACCATTTGCTGCACCAATATCATTAAGCTTTGTAAGAAGTTCAACCGCACCAAGCTTTTCGCCATTTACAGTTGTCGGGATACCTTTTTCAAAATCAATCGTTACATATTCCGGTTTATCAGGAGCATTTTCCGGAGCCGTTGTTACGAGGAACATATCGTTCTTCGGTGCATTCCAAGGATCTTCAAGATCTGATCCTTCATGACTAAGATGCCAGATATTGCGGTCCATACTATATGTCTTATTACTTGTAGCAACCGGAATATTGTGCTTATTTGCAAATTCAAGCGCATCTTCACGAGAACGAATTGTCCATTCACGCCAAGGCGCAATAATCGTGAGATTTGGCGCAAGAGCTTTTACCGTAAGTTCAAAACGAACCTGGTCATTTCCCTTGCCTGTAGCACCATGAGCTATTGCATCTGCACCTTCCTGCTTAGCAATTTCAACAAGCGCCTTCGCGATAAGCGGACGAGCAAAAGATGTACCTAGTAAATATTTACCTTCATAAATTGCACTCGCCTTAAGCGTAGGCCATACATAGTCTTCAAGAAATGATTTTGCAAGATCGACAATAAATACCTTTGATGCCCCTGATGCAAGCGCCTTGTCATGAACAACATTAAGTTCATCCCCCTGTCCAATATTTGCACAGACAGCAATGACTTCACAGCCATCATAATTTTCTTTGAGCCAGGGAATGATAACAGAGGTATCCAGCCCACCCGAATATGCAAGCACAACTTTTTTAACTTTAGCCATATAAAAACATCTCCTTAAAATTTTGTTGATTATATTGAATTTATTCCAATAAGCCACAAGCAACTTGCCGCCTATTAGTTTTTAGTTTATTCATTTACTTAGTCTGCCATGGTCAGTGCCATAATCGCTTTCTGTGTATGCAGACGATTTTCCGCTTCATCAAAAATGACATCAGCATTTTCTTCCATAACATCAGCGGTAATTTCTTCACCGCGATGTGCGGGCAAACAATGCATGACAATAGCACGTTTATCAGCAGCATTCAGGAGTTCCCGATTGATCTGATAGCCTTTGAAAATATTTTTCCGCTTTTCACGCTCAGCTTCCTGTCCCATGCTCGCCCATACATCTGTATAGAGAATATCTGCATTCTTCACCGCTTCGAAAACATCATTCACCAGTGTAATTGAGCCACCTGTTGCCTTTGCATCCTCAATAGCGTTTTTTGTAACAACCGCATCGGGTTCATATCCCTTTGGTGTTGCTGCAGCAAAATGCATCCCCACTTTAGCACAACCATACATGAGTGAATTCGTCATGTTATTGCCATCACCGATATAGGCAAGTTTCAATCCCTTGAGATTTTTTCCCTTGTGCTCCTGAATTGTCAAAAGATCCGTAAGAACCTGACACGGATGTAAAAGATCTGTAAGCGCATTAATAATTGGTATATTCGCATATGCAGCAAATTCCTCTACATCACGATGTGCAAAAGTACGGATCATGATGCCGTCAAGGTAGCGTGATAATACACGTGCCGTGTCCTTAATCGGTTCGCCACGACCAATCTGCAAATCGCGATCAGATAAGAAAAGAGCCTGCCCCCCTAGCTGATACATACCAGTTTCAAAAGAAACGCGCGTACGGGTTGATGACTTTTGGAAAATCATCCCCAGTGTCTTCCCTTTGAGAAAGTGATGCTCAATACCCTCTTTTTGCTTTGTTTTTAAAATTTTTGCCAAATCAAGAACTTCTGCCACTTCATCGACCGAAAGATCATGTATGGACAATAAATCTTTCCCTTTCAACATTTGTAAAACCTCCAAATAGTATAAACGTACAATGAATCACCGCTGTTTATTATACTATAAATAAATATACAATAAAAGCACTTGTTCTATGCATTTTGAATACAATTTTATTTTGCGTATTGGGGTAAAACTTTTTCCATGATTCCGATAAGCTCGTCGACATTTTCCTTTGTGGTAATAAGCGGTGGTACAAAACGCAGCACGTTACCAGCGGTGCAGTTGATAATCGCACCGTATTTTAAACATTCATCAACGATTTCACGGCCCGGCTTCGTAAGCTGCATTCCAAGAATAAAACCTGTCCCGCGAACTTCCGTAATAAGGCTAGGATACTTTTCCTTAAAGACTTCAAGCTTGCTCTTGAGATATGCGCCAATTGTTTTTGTATTTTCCAGTAAATGATCGCTGACAATCGTATCAAGTACAACATTAGCCGCTGCACAGGCAAGTGGATTACCCCCGAAGGTCGTCCCATGATCACCAGCATGAAAAGCCGCTGCAACGGCATCTGTCATGATAAATGCGCCAATAGGAACACCGCCGGCAAGCCCTTTGGCAAGTGTTACAATATCCGGCTTCACACCGAACTGTTCATAAGCAAAAAAAGTACCCGTACGACCAATACCACACTGAATTTCATCGAAAATAAGTACCGCATGATACTTATCACAGAGTTTTCTTACCTTTTTGAGGTAATCATTTTGGGGCATATGTATGCCGCCTTCACCTTGGATTGGTTCAAGCATTACAGCACACGTCTTATCACTCATGAGCTTTTCGAGCTCATTGATATCGTTATATGTAACATACTCAAACCCCCCCGGCAAAGGCCCGACACCCTCCTGATAGTGCGGCTGACCTGTCGCAGTCAGCGTTGCAAGTGTACGTCCATGAAAACTATGCCATGCACTGATAATCTGTGACTTTTCCGGATCAATTTCATGCGCATATTTACGAGCTGCTTTGATAGCACCTTCATTTGCTTCTGCTCCAGAATTTCCAAAAAACACTTTATCCAGCCCACTGAGCTTGACAAGCTTCGTTGCTGCATCAATTTGTACCTGTGTATAGTAGAGATTTGAGCAATGAATCATTTTGCCAGCCTGATCAGCAATTGCCTTCACAAGTGCCGGATGTGCATGCCCAAGAACATTTACGGCAATGCCACCAAGATAATCAATATATTTTTTATCATGTGTATCATAGACATAGATACCTTTCCCGTGATCAAGAACAATCTTATAACGGGCAAATACCGGGAGATAATTTTCTTTGTCTTTTGCATAGATTTCTTCATCTGTCATATCTATATTTCCTCCAAACTTTTTAACGAACAACTTCTGTCCCAATACCCTGCGGTGTGAATATTTCAAGTAGAAGCGAGTGATCAAGGCGCCCATCAATAATATGCGTCTTGCCTGCACCAGCTTCGAGTGCACAAAGGCAGGCTTCTACCTTTGGTATCATTCCACCCGCAATAGTACCATCTTTAATATATTTTTTTGCAACATCCTGTGTAAGTGTTGAAATAAAGGTATTCTTATCGTTATAATCCTTGTAGATTCCCTCTACATCTGTAAGCAGCAGAAGCTTTTCCGCCTTAAGTGATCCAGCGACCTCAGCCGCTACATAATCCGCATTGATATTGTAGCTTTCTTTGTTTTTACCGACACCAATAGGTGCAATAACCGGAATATAATCCTGATCAAGCAAATCATTCAGAATATCTACATTTATTTTTTCAACTTCACCAACAAAACCAATATCAACCTTTTTAACGATATCACCTTCATGGACTGTTGCCAGCTTCTTATGAGCACAAATCAGATTTGCGTCTTTACCGCTGAGTCCGACAGCTCGTATGCCACCATGATTCAACAAACTCACAATATCCGAATTAACCTTACCGACAAGTACCATTTCAGCAATCTCTACAGTTTCCCTGTCCGTAACACGAAGCCCACTGACAAACTCAGACGACTTGCCAACCCGCCTCAGAAACTCTGTAATATCCGGGCCACCGCCGTGGACGATAACCGGCCTTATGCCAACATATTTCATAAGTATAATATCCTGAATAACTTTTTTCTTGAGATCATCATTAATCATGGCATTGCCACCATACTTTATGACGATCGTCTTACCATAGAACTCCTGAATGTACGGTAATGCTTCTACAAGAATCTCCGCTTTATTTTCTGCCGCAAACATCAACAGATCCCTCCCATCAGGTATGATACTCTCCATTAATTTTCACATATTCGTAGGTAAAATCACATGACCATACTGTAGCTTCTTCTTCACCAATGCCCATGTCAATATCAATAACAATGTCATGCTCTTCCATGACCTTACGCAGAGCTTCTTCATCGATTTCAGCTCCAACACCATTTGCATAAACTGTCACTGATCCAAATTTCACAACGGTTTTTTCCGGATTCATCGGTATACCAGCATAGCCTACTGCACAAATGACACGACCCCAGTTCGGATCTTCTCCAAAAAAAGCAGTCTTTACGAGTGGAGACTTTGCTACACTCATTCCGATTGTCTTCGCATCAGCAAAAGACTTTGTCCCGGCTACATGCACTGTAATAAACTTTGTTGCGCCTTCACCATCAGC
>DCFY01000110.1:5336-5640 GCA_002315155.1 Megamonas sp. UBA1792 | reverse complement strand
GGTGTATAATAAGAATTGTAAGAAGGAACTATAGAGAAGCATTCCTTGGAATGCAGCTCGAAATGCCTTCAATATTATAAATTTGAAAGGGGATCATTAGAATGTTTGGATTAGTACCTTTTGCATCGAAAAATAGTCTTGCTAAGAAAGAAGATGCTTTTGGTCGCCTGTTCGATATGTTTAACGAACCATTTTTTGACACAGAACTGGCGCCTTTTAGCAAATGGAATGGAGGCGGTACAGCATCATTTAAAGTGGATGTAAAGGATAAAGAGTCTTCTTATGAACTTACAGCGGAACTTCC
>DCFY01000110.1:0-4976 GCA_002315155.1 Megamonas sp. UBA1792 | reverse complement strand
ACTTTATTCGTCGTGAACGTTATACAGGCAGCGTAGCAAGATCCTTCTATATTGATCATATCAATGAAGCAGGGGTCAGGGCAGAGTTCAAGGATGGGGTTTTGAGCATTGAAATGCCAAAAGCTGCGGATGCAGGAAAACCAAAAGAAATCGAAATCCACTGACATGGTATGAATTGTCTTTACAGAAAAGCAGGCAGGCTCTTTAAGAGTCTGCCTGCTTTGTGTCATAAAGTAGATTGTTTAGAAGATATGACGGAAACAAAGGACAATGAAGCAAATGATCGCGATAAAGAAGGTAAAGTATTCGACGCATTTTACGGGATACGCATAGTGCAGCGGGATGTCGACGACGCGTGGAATATTACTTGCCAGAAGCGAGATCGACATGGAGATATAGAGCAGGATGATCACGAGTGAAATTGTTTTGTAGAGGGCGAAAGCCTTGAGCAGCATATAAACAGCAAATGCAATGAAGAAATAAGCAAATTTATCAGCAGACATAAGAATCACATCCTTTGGCAATGTAGTTTTATAAGGATAGCAATTGCAGGTGATCAATAAGCTTGTCATAAATAGGAAGCATATGAGTCTCCGTTGAGAAAAGATGCAGGCAGTCGAGTGGGAGCCAGGCAACTGCACAATTTTCATCTGGCTTTACCTGCAACGGTTCCGTTTCATCAGCGACAAGATAATAGGCAAGGTTCAGATGAAGATGTGCACTTATACAACATCCATTTTTTATGTGCTGTGGAACTGGAAGGATATCAAGTGCAGCAACGCTGCTGTTCAGAGGCTTTACGCTGGTAAGTCCCGTTTCCTCACAGGCTTCACGGCAGGCTACCTGCAGAAGATCGCCGTTGCCATCGGCATGCCCGCCGGACCAGGACCAGGCATTGTAGATATTGTGATGCACGAAAAGCACCTTATCAAGTGTTTTGTTGAGGATGAAGCCGGAGCTTGTAAGGTGAGCCGTTTTATTTTCACGTAGAAGAATATTTTGTGGGAAAAATTGCATAAGCTGGAGCATGTTGTCTCTGTCAGTAAGTTCCTGTTCATTGAGAGGTTCGTAGGATTTAACAGCATAAAGATAGTACACAGATAAAACGCTCCTTTGAGTTTGTCAGTATGAGCTTTTATTCGGCGTAAAGACAGTTGAGTCCTGCAAAAAAAATAGTTTTTTGCAGGACTTAGAAAAAAAAATTAATTTTTGGATTCTATATGGATTAGCCCCCTTGCGGGATAGTCAGGATGATGATAAACTATGATGTGATACTTAGTGAAAGTATACTTGCGGGAGGAAATTGAACTTATAATGGAAAAATTAATTATAAATGGTGGTCGCCCTCTTCGGGGCCGTGTAAAAATAAGCGGAGCTAAAAATGCGGTTTTGCCAATTATTGCAGCAACACTGCTGGGGCAGGATGTGCCAAGCTATCTGGATGAAGTGCCATCACTTGAAGATGTGCACACAATTTCAGAAGTGCTTGGTAAGCTTGGCGTAAAAGCAGAGTTCTCTGCCGAAAAAAGTACTCTTTTTGTTGATAGTACAGTGATTTCCAGCTGTGAAGCACCCTATGATCTTGTACGTAAGATGCGTGCTTCCTTCCTTATAATGGGGCCGCTTCTGGCACGCTGCGGTAAGGCAAAAATTTCATTGCCGGGTGGCTGTGCAATTGGTACTCGTCCAATTGATCTTCACCTTAAAGGATTTGAAGCACTTGGAGCCAAAATCGAGATTGGTCATGGTTTTATTCAGGCAGCTGCGCCTAATGGACTTAAGGGAGCGCGTATTTATCTTGATTTCCCTAGTGTAGGGGCAACGGAAAATATCATGATGGCGGCTTCGATGGCTGAAGGGCAGACGTTATTGGAAAATCCGGCACAGGAACCGGAAATTATCGATCTGGCGAACTATCTCAATGTCATGGGGGCAAGAATCCGTGGTGCAGGAACAAATGTGATCAAGATTGAAGGTGTAAAGAAGCTTTCAGGAAAGAATTATACGATTATCCCGGATCGTATCGAGGCAGGTACTTATATGGTAGCTGCAGCGATGACACGGGGAGATGTCTATATAGAAAATGCAATTACGGAACATCTGAAACCAGTTATCGCCAAGCTTAAGGAAGCGGGCGTGACGATTGAGGAGGACGTTAATGGTATTCGTGTTACCTGTGATAAGCAGACGAAAGCAGTTGATATTAAAACGATGCCATATCCAGGCTTTCCAACAGATATGCAGGCACAGTTCATGGCAATGCTGGCTGTATCAGAAGGAACGGGTATGGTGACAGAAACTGTATTTGAAAATCGCTTTATGCATGTAGATGAGCTCAAACGTATGGGAGCAAATATCAAGATTGATGGACGCACATCAGTTGTTGAAGGTGTTGATACGCTCACGGGCTGTCAGGTTAAGGCAACGGATCTTCGTGCCGGAGCTGCGATGGTACTTGCCGGACTCGTTGCTGAAGGCGAGACTCAGGTAGGTTATATTCATCATATCGACCGCGGCTATGATAACCTTGTCCAAAAGCTTGTAGGGCTTGGTGCAGATATTTGCCGGGTAGATAAATAAAGGATACAGATTTGTACCGCGATAGTTTTTGACGGATGATAAAATATGAGGAGGCGTACAGAATGGGAGTTATTACGATTACAAAGGAAAATTTTGAAAAAGAAGTATTACAGTCAGTAAAACCAATGCTTGTTGATTTTTGGGCACCTTGGTGTGGTCCGTGCAAGATGGTATCACCGCTTATTGAAGAAATTTCGGAGGAACGTAAGGAGAGTCTGAAGGTTGGCAATATCAATGTTGATGAACAACCGGAACTTGCGTCGAAATATGGCATCATGAGTATTCCGGCACTGATTTTGTTTGCCGATGGTAAGTTTAAAGACAGCATGGTCGGTGCCGTACCAAAGGAAAATATATTAAAATTTATTGATGAGTAAATCATTACAGTGTACATAAACATATAAGGGAGAATCATGCATGACAACGACTAAAAAAGAGGTTTTGATTATTATTTTAGTGGGGCTCTATTTGTTTTTTCTCGGGAACTCCGCTATTGCCATTACCGATCCGGTAGAGTCGAACTATACGCTTACCGCTGCTGAAATGCTGCACTCAGGTGACTTCATTTCACCGCAAATCTATGGTTCGTACTGGTATGATAAGCCGATTTTCTTTTATTGGGAGCTTATTGCTGCTTTTAGTATTTTTGGTATTAACGAGTTTGCAGCGCGCTTTTTTCCGGCGATTTTCGGTATTGTCGGATTGCTCATGACCTATTGGTTTGCTCGTAAGATTTATGATGCAAAAACAGGACTTGTTGCTGCACTCGTACTGGCGACTTCTTTTGAATATTGGCTTATATCGAAAACTGTCGTTACGGACATGACGCTCTTTGTCTTTTTCAATGCCATATTGGCCTGTTTCTATATAGCGTATACGACCGGGAAGTCGAATTACTACTATCTGTGTTATCTTTTTTCCGGACTTGCCGTACTTACAAAAGGGCCGATTGGCATATTGCTGCCAGGTCTTGTTGTTACCGTCTTTATTTGCTGCCGCCGTGATTTTGCTGCAGTCAGGCAGATGAAGGTATTCACGGGTATGCTGCTTTTTGCCATTGTTGGAGGCAGTTGGTACTATGTTATGTATACATTACATGGCGATGCTTTTATCGATACGTTTTTAGGCATACATAATGTCCTGAGGGCTACGGTATCCGAGCATCCGCGCTGGGATGTATGGTACTACTACATGGGCATTTTCGTCATAGGTTTTTTCCCATGGTGCTTTACAGCACCGATGGTCATTTGCAAATATTGGAAAAAGAAGCAGTGGCCGACGATTGATACGACGACGCTGTTTTTGTTGTTGTGGGCATTCCTCATAAACATTTTTTATCAGTGCATGGCAACGAAATACTCGACGTATACATTGCCGGGACTTTTGCCGATTGCAATACTCGCAGCACGGCTGCTGTTGAAGCATGAGAAGCTTTTTAAGTGGACACTTGGAATTAACTTCATTTTCTATACGGCATTGACCTTCTTTGTCGCGATACCTCTTTGTGGTCAGTACTATTCTGCGAAAAATGTCGGACAAGTGATTGAAAATGTAAGCAAGCAGGATAATATCATTGTTGAATATGGAGATTACCATACATCCGCAGTGTTTTATGGTGGACATACGGTTTACAGTCTTGTTCACGAACAGGATTTAGCGAATGTGAAGCCAAAAGAAATGAGTTGGAGCAGTAAAAATGTTATGCCGTTTATAACAACTGAAAAATTGCCAATGGACAAGGGTGTTTATGCTATCATTCAGTCCGATCATGAGGATGATTTCCCCAAAGAGCTTAATATTGCTGAATGGCAGCTTGTTAATGAGTTTTCTAAACTAAAAGTTTACTACCGTGCACCGAAAGAATAATGATAATAAACGAGGACACTTTAAAGCCAAAGCAAGTAATTGGTTTTGAGGTGTTTTTGTTTTACAGGTGTCTTTCAGAATAAAATCAGCAAATTTGTGGTATAATAATAGCTTATAATATAGTTGGGGGTATTTTTGTATGTACAAAATAGAACAGGCAGTGGAGCTTTGTCATCTGACAAGCAAGAATCGTCTTATCCGTTCGGCCGTCCATAGTTTCCTCGGGAATACGGATGGTACGATGACAAAGGCAGAATATGATATGTATGAAACATTGGCGAAGAACGATGTGGGGATGATTATTACTGGTCATTGCAGTGTAGCACCGACGGGGCGTGCCAATGAGGAGCAGATCAATATTTATGATGATATATACATTCCGCAGTTTACGAAAGCCTGTGAAATTGTTCATACCTATGGTGCAAAATTCATTGTCCAGATTAATCATGCTGGTCCGCGCGCAGTTGGTATTGAGGACTATGCTGATGTAGTCGAAGGTGAGCTCAAGAAACATCATTTTGCGCGTGAAC
>DCFY01000140.1 GCA_002315155.1 Megamonas sp. UBA1792 | reverse complement strand
ATAAAATAAATTTACTGCTTGCATACGTAGGGAATTTATGGTATTATATCAATGGATTGAAAATCAAATGGGTGAAAAGCGACGGTGAGGGAACATGGATACTCAACGAGAGCGATTCCTTCAGATGATGGACAATACCAAATAAAATCTAGGAGGAATCTTTTATGAAAAAGACTCTAATTTCTGCATTGACTACTGCAATCGTAGTAGGCGCTGCCAGCACAACATTTGCTGCAGCAAATCCTTTCAGTGATGTTCCAAGCGACAGCTGGGCATATGATGCTGTATCACAGCTCGCTCAGGACGGCGTAGTTGAAGGTTATGGCGACGGTACATACCGTGGACAGACTACAATTACTCGTTATGAAATGGCTCAGATGGTAGCAAAAGCTATGGCAAAGTCCGATGTAAGCAAAGCTGATAAAGCTATTATCGACAAACTCGCTGCTGAATTCGCTGATGAACTCAACAACCTTGGTGTTCGCGTAAGCAACCTCGAAAGCAAAGTCGACAACGTTAAGTTCACTGGTGAATTACGTTATCGTTATGAAAGCTATCGCCATGAAGGTGAAAGCAAGAACAATGGTCAGAACGTTTTATTCCGTTTAGAACCTTCTGCACAGGTCAATGCACACTGGGCAGCTAAAGCTCGTATTGATTATGCTACAAGCATGGATGACAGCAAGAACAACACTAATGCAACGGTTGATCGTGCATATGCTGAAGGTAAGTATGGTACTACTACTGTTGAACTTGGTAAATTCCCGTATAAATCTAACCAGGGTCTGATTATTGATGAACGTGTATCCGGTGGTCAGGTAACTTTCGGTAAAGACTTTAAGACGATTCTTACAGTTGGTCGTTACAATTTCGATAATGAATATAGTCTGGGCAATTATAACCCATGGCAAAATGGAGTTAAGAATAGTCCTAGTTCAACTGCAAGTTATCAGGCGATTGCCTTTGCTTATGATGCAGGTAAGAAGTTTAGTGCAGGCCTTGAATATCATCATTTGAGCGGCATTGGTTCGACTACGGAAATTGTTAATACTGGTAAGGAATATGGCGCTAATACGGCTAATATTTGGGAACTGGGTATGAACTATAAGTTTACTCCGACATTTAACATGGATCTTGCATATGCAAAGAATACACAGGGCAGCCTTGATGGTAAGTTTAACAAAGCTTACAACATTGCATTCAATTATAAGGGCGCAACTCCGGCTAACAAGGGATCTTTCGGCGTATTCGCTGCATATCGTTACCTTGGACAGACAGCTGGCATAGCACCTACATTTGATGGTATTAAGAATGGTCAGAAGGGCTGGGAAGTTGGTACTTCTTACACGTTCGCGCAGAACATCGTTGGTACATTCAAGTACTTTAATGGTAAAGATCTTGTAGCTGATGGTGATACAAGTGCTTCCAAGCTCTTCGCTAACCTTGACTTCTTCTTCTGATTTTAGAAGATCAAAGATGATTGTTTTTAAAAAGGCTCCGGCATTTTGCCGGGGTCTTTTTTATACCCGAATGTTGATTTATCTACATATGAATACAGTATATATTGATAACCGTTTGCAATTGGGAAACAGTTATGATATACTACTTTTAGGCTGAAAGTCGGACGTGGAAGAGCTGCAATGAGGCAACGTGGGTACTCGTCGGCAGGGTTTTGCGAAAGATGGACAGTTATTTTTATTTTTAGGGGGATTTTTTATGAAGAAGACACTTATATCAGCACTTACGACGGCACTTGTTATCGGTGCGGCTAGTACAACGTTTGCTGCGGCTAATCCGTTCAGTGATGTTCCAAGTGACAGCTGGGCCTATGACGCAGTATCACAGCTGGCGAAGGACGGGGTTGTCGAAGGCTATGGCGATGGTACATATCGTGGACAAACGACAATCACGCGCTATGAAATGGCACAGATGGTAGCAAAAGCTATGGCAAAGGCAGATGTGAGCAAGGCAGATAAAGCAATTCTCGATAAACTTGCAGCGGAGTTTGCGGATGAACTCAATAACCTTGGTGTTCGCGTAAGCAATCTTGAAAAAAAAGTCGACAATGTGAAGTGGGGCGGACTCCTTCGCTATCAATATGTAAGTGATCGTCATGATAGCGGTAAGGAAAATTCAAGTGTGGTTCTTTTCCGTATGGAACCACAAGCAGCGATCAATCAAAACTGGGTAGCAAAGGCTCGTATTGACTATGTAACAGATGCAGACCGTTCTGAAAATGCATCAAATGCTACAGTTGATCGTATGTATGCAGAAGGTACATATTCGGATGGTGCTTTCGTAGCAAGGCTTGGTAAGCTGCCGGCTTTCAGTATACAGGGGGTTGTTATCGATGATCCTTTGAGCGGGGCAGAGGTTGCTTTTGGGAATACATTTAAGACAACAATTACAGCTGGCCGCTATAAAGGACCGGAATCAGATACTTATTCAGCCGGTTCCTATCAGGCGATTCAGTTTGATTATGCAGCATCGAAAAAGCTTGCTCTTGCGGCCGCATATCAGAATTTTGGGCAGCGTACATTTGTGAAGGATCTGACCAATAGTGATGATTCGAATCTGGGCATCTGGTCACTTGGTACAACCTATAAGTTTACGAGCACACTTTCCGGCAGTGCATTCTATGGTAAGGGCAATGCATCAAATCTTGAAAGCAAGAACAAGACGGTTTATAACGTTGAACTTGACTATAAAGGTGCGGACCAGGCAAATAAGGGATCGTTTGGTATCTATGCCGCGTATCGTCATTTGGGCAAAGCAGCAGTTCTTGTACCGACGTTTGATGGTGCTGCAAGAGATCAGAAGGGCTGGGAAATCGGTGGAAACTATACGTTTGCTCCGAATATTGTAGGGACAGCACTGTACTTCAAGGGTAAGGACATTGCGGCCGATACCGATGCAAGTAAAATATTTGGTAAGGTTGAGTTCTTCTTCTAATTATAACTAAAGAAAAAGCACTGGCAGGCTGCCGGTGCTTTTTCTTATTTTGAAAAGACAAATAAAGCAGGATATTTTTTTTATATGACGAATATATAACTGGGATTAGAGAAAAATGTGGAAGCCTGGAGAAAGGTGGTTTTTATATGCGATTCAGGAAAGCGTGTGTGGTGTCGCTTTTGGCGCTGACGATTGTGTCCGGTGCGGCGATTAAGACAACGCAGGCATTTAGCCTGGGAGATATCGGGGGAGTGGTTAAGGCCGGTGGAATCGCCGTGCTTGTAAATCAGTTTTCCGGGCAATTGAATTCCTTTATTAATACACTGATGGCAAAAAATGGTGTGAGTTCAGATTATGCGACGAAGGTTGTTCCGGTCATTACGGTGGGGAATGGTACATATGCCGGTGCAGCACAAGTTACAGGTCCGCAGGAACTTGTCGATCAGACAAAAGCAGTGCTCCAGCTGGAAGGCGATTTCAGCGGCGGGGCTTTTCGTATCAAGGGGCTTATTCCAATCAATACGAAGAGTGTTACAAATTTCGCGCGTGTGCAGGGTGTAGGTGTATCTGCGCAGATTGATGTACGAATCTAAAAAAACAGAAACAGGAT
>DCFY01000052.1:3274-3595 GCA_002315155.1 Megamonas sp. UBA1792 | reverse complement strand
TTAATAGAAAAACAAAATGTAAAGGAGAGATTGACATGGAAAAACCGATAATTAGCCAAAAGAGTCCGATTGCAGTTGAACTTAAGAAGGATGAAACCTACCATTGGTGCTCTTGTGGAAAAAGTTCTAAACAGCCATTTTGTGATGGATCACATCAAGGAACTTCCTTTATGCCGTTAACATTTACTGCGGTAAAAGACGAAACAGCTCATTTATGTGCATGTAAGCATACGAAAAATGCTCCCTATTGTGATGGAACACACAATGGTCTGTAAAATAAAATAACAGCAATGAGAAAAAGTTAATGGGGGTCATGTTGAA
>DCFY01000052.1:0-2878 GCA_002315155.1 Megamonas sp. UBA1792 | reverse complement strand
GCTTTAATAGTAGTGAATCTATCATCCGGTTTGAAATCAATGATTTGCAGTTTTTTTATCGATTCAACAAACACATCTCTTAATGGTCTATTGGTGTCAACAAAGTTTTTACCTGCTTTAAATGTGGTATATTTATCACCACCTGCAGCCATGAAATCATTTGTCACGACCGTATAAGTCTTATTCAAATCAAGCGGAGTATTGTCAAGCATTGTAACTGAGACGATTTGTTGTCCAAAAGGTTTTGCAGGGTCAGCCTTGACTTTGATACCAGAGAACTGCAGCATACCAATTTGGGTGTTTAAGATACCGTGATTGAGAACTTCCATTACCTGAGCACCAGTCAGGTCTACCGTATATAAAGTATTGTCGAACGGCATTACTTCATATAAGAGTCCCGTGGTAATATTGCCAGATGGAATACTGACTCTGAGACCACCGCCATTTTCGAAGGCAATATCGGCATGAACTGTTTGCCGCATAACATCGGTACACCATTGACCCAATGGTGATTCTATAGTTCCGTTTTCATGGTCATGGTTCAAATCAGTAAGCGTTTTACCAAGTACAACATTTTTAATGGGATCAATTTCACCTTTTGACCTCTCAACTATCGACTGAACGCCAGAATCAGCAGTCAGCGCTGCTGGTTCTATTGGAGTGGAACTGACGTTTGATGTAATTACCTGCTTAGCGTTTTTGTCATATGTAAGCTCGATTTTACCAACATAACGACCAAAGTGATCTGCCTGGACAATCGGTATGTTATTCACTTTACCAGCGACAACTGTATGCGTATGTCCGGATATGATGGCATCAATCCCTCTTGCATTCATCGCTAAAGCTGCGGAGTCATTGCTAATCTGACCATCCTTATCCTGAATAGCGCCTAAATGACCGACTACGATAATCACTTCTGCCCCCTTTTGTTTAAGTTCAGGGACCAGAATATTGACAATCCTGGCAGGGTCTTCGAATTCATATGCGCCAACTACTCTGGGGTTTGACTTAAAAGCTGTTTCCGGAGTAGCAATACCGATAATGCCGATTTTGAGACCAGCTTTTTCAATGATGATATACGGTGTTGAAAAGTCCGCCAGCTTGCCAGTTTTTTTATCAATAATATTAGCTGCAAGATACGGAAAGGCTGATTGAGCAATCCTTGCCTTCAAAATATCAATACCCCAGTCAAATTCATGATTACCAATAGCCATTGCATCAAAATTAAGCGCATTCATGACTTCAACCACAGTTTTACCATACAGCAGATTGGAATCGACACTGCCCTGAAACATATCTCCAGCACTCAAAAGTAACGTGTTATCGGGATCTTGAGCAATCATGCTTTTTAAATAGTGCGCCATTTTTGCAGCGCCAGGGTTTTTGCCATTCTCAGCCAAAGCACCATGAAAATCATTAATGCTAAGGATTTTTAGAGTGACAATGTTTGAATTCTCGGCAGCCTGGATCGGATTGGCAAACATAACAGCAGAAAACAACATTGTTAATACTACTAACACATTTAGATAATTAAACCTCTTCATCGTTGGCCTCCTCATATTTTATTTACAATGACATTTTATCATTGTGGCCACTATACTTCTAGTTAATTTAACATAATTTAACATGAATATAGTATTCAGGGGACCAGGAGCTTGAGTCTTTTTATCTCTACCAACAAAATCAAGGGTTGTGTCGTAAATTATTGGTTCTATAGTAAATGTTGTAGTCTTGAAGTTTTTCAAAAACACAACATTTCTTATAGAGTCTTTTTTGTCGAGGAGGAAGAGGCTCTTGTAAAAATGGCAGGATAAAATAATTTGAAATAGAATACATAATAATAACAATCTGTTTGTATTAATTATGAAATATAAAAGCAGGAATAGGAGGATGTTATGATGTATGACGTGTGTATTATTGGTGCCGGCACAGTTGGAATGAATATTGCCCGGGAGTTGTCGAAATACAAACTGAAAATTTGCGCTCTTGAAAAAGAAGATGATGTCAGCTGCGGCTGTTCAAAGAGCAATAGTGGGATCGTTCATGGTGGTTATTCGGATGAACCAGGAACGTTGAAGGCGGAACTTTGCGTAAAAGGCAATCAGATGTATGAACAGCTTGAGAATGAGCTGCATTTTGGTTATCGTGAAACAGGATCTTTTGTGCTTGCTTTTGCGGTAGAGGAAATACCTACACTTGAGACGCTTTATCGCTATGGAATGGCAAATGGCGTCGGCGGTCTCAAGCTAATGGATGCAGCAGAAACGAAGCAATATGAACCGCATCTAAGCGATGCAGTCAAGGCATCGCTTTATTGCAAAAATGCCGGGGTCGTATCACCTTATGAGTTTGTCATTGCATTGGCGGAAAATGCTGTAGCAAATGGTGTGGAGCTGATGCTTCAGCACAAAGTGGAAGCAATTGAAAAACAAGACGATGGCTTTCTCATCGGGACTAACAAGGAAACCATACGGTCTCGCTTTGTTATTAATGCAGCAGGTGTATATAGTGATCAAGTTGCCGCATTAGCAGGGGACGATAAATATAAAATTACACCACGGCGCGGTCAGTATGTGATATTGGATAAAGATCAGAACTATCTTGTGAACTCAGTCATATTTCAGGTGCCGACGAAGCTGGGAAAGGGAATTCTGGTTACGACCACCTATCATGGAAATCTTATGATCGGACCGAATGCTGAAGAGATTGATGATAAAGACGATGTCGGAACTGATGAAAAAACATTGCAATATATAACGGAAACAGCACGTAAATCTGTACCAGGTTTCGATATGAAAAAGGCTCTAAAATCTTTTGCAGGCAATCGACCGGTTTCAAATCAAAAAGACTGGGTCATTGAAGAAAGCCAGGTTAAAGG
>DCFY01000135.1 GCA_002315155.1 Megamonas sp. UBA1792 | reverse complement strand
GCAACTTGCGAAGCATAGATATGAGGCATCGACATTTCAACAGTTACCGGGATGTTGATGATTGCCTTGCAATCCGCCGTTGGCTTCCAGACATCGAGCACAGCATTACAGACTTCAAGCGCATATTCAGGTTCCGTTCCCGTAAAGCTTTCCGGCGAATATTCAAAACGATACTTTGCTCCAGCCTTTTCCGTAAGTTCCTGTAAGAGCTTAGCCCCTTCAATGGCAATCTGCTTGATTTCTTTCTTTGTTTTACGAAAAACCTGCTCACGCTGCGCAACAGAAGTCGAATTATATACATGAACAATAGCATTTTTGACACCTTCAAGTGCTGCAAAGGTTTTCTTTATAATATGTTCACGCGCTTGTGTCAATACCTGCACTGTTACATCATCAGGAATGAGATCATCCTCCACAAGCTTTCGAAGAAATGCATATTCAGTTTCTGATGCCGCCGGAAAACCAACTTCAATTTCCTTAAAACCAATTTTCACAAGCATTTTGAAGAACTCAATTTTTTCATCCAGACTCATTGGAATGATAAGTGACTGATTACCATCGCGAAGATCTACACTACACCATACGGGTGCTTTATCCGGACATTCTTTCTGTGCCCAGCCCATATCCACCGTCGGCGGTAAAAAATAGCCTTTTCTATATTTTGCACATTTTTCCATAAAAATCTCTCCCATCTCAACTATTAATAAATTAATTTTGAAAACAAAAAAAGCCTTTCATCTCAAAAAAGAGACGAAAGACAAGGCTTACGTGTTACCACTCTACTTCATGCCATTAAGACATGCACTCATTCCGGATACAATCATATCCTCCTGTTTTAACGGTCAGTTCCCGGCTCCACCTACTACTTTCAGCGAGCTGCTTCAAGGTGAGTTCAAATCCGTTTCGTGACTGCTTTTCACCAATCAGCAGTTCTCTGCACACATTTCGGATCCTACTGTTCCTCTTCAACGCATTTTGTATTATGCTCTTCATTTATCTTTTACAGGATAACACAACGAAACATTTTTTGCAAGTTTTTCTCATTATTTTTATTTTTATGTAAAGTTAAAATAAAATAATTCTTATGCACTGTACATAAAAAGGTATAGAAACATTTCCGTCTCTATACCTTTTCTTCATATAATATGATTACAGTTACTTTATTTTCTTCGCTTCTGCCGTCGTGCGAACGGTCGTGCGCGCTGCACGTGCGGCCTTCGCATCAATCATCTGCTGTTTCTTTTTCGTTTTATGATCCTCATAACGTTGCTTTCCCTCTTCAAAAGCCGTACGTGCTTCTTCTGTATCAAGCAAAAGTGGCGGCACTGACTTTGGACGGGCATTACGATCAAGAGCAACCATCGTAAAATATGCAGAAAGTGCCCGTTGTGGTTTCCCTTCATGCTCAAGATCCTCTACCTCTACATTAACGGCAACTTCCATTGAACTATGTCCAACAAATACAATATCTGCTGTACAAACAACAAGATCCCCTATTAAAATCGGCAGATGAAACTCAAGCTCATCTACACGCGCTGTTACTACATTTGCTCGCGCATACCGGCGCGATGCTGCATATGCTGCCGAGTCCATCATTTTCATGATTTCCCCACCATGTACGTTGCCATTTGGATTTGTTTGGCTCGGCATCATTACTTCACTGATGACAATGCGGTTATCCCTATTACAAGTCATATTATATCCCCCTATATCGTCATACAAACACATTCTTTTATTATTTTTTATTGTACCATGTTTTCTAAAAAGATAATAGTTTTCTTTTTCTTCTGTATTTTGATACAGTAAAAAAGTACATAAAAATCACATATCAAAAAATTTTATTTATATTTTTCCTTAAGTCAATCAACTCATTCACTTAAGAAATTAAGCATTCTATCAATTCGTCATAAATTTGGTTGTTTGCTTAATTCAGCTGATTTTATTATCTATACATTCTTGAAAATTCTGTAATATTATAATTCATATAAAAAAAGTGTATTAAATCTACATTTTCTGTATTGTTTGATCTTAAAAAGTCTTTATCATTCTCTTTAGTGTGTTAATGCTATCTCAAAGTGTGTCATTGCAAGTTTTAGCTGCCCCCCCACTGTTTGTAGGCAATCTTATTAACGAAACTCATTTAAGACTATCCCTTTCTATTTAATACACTAGATGGCACAACACTTGCGTTATATAGACGTAAGCGTTTCATTAAAACGTTTTTATTACTACTATCTTTAAAGGAGTTGATTTTATGGAAATTAGTTTTGTCAGAATTGACGACCGCCTCATCCATGGTCAGGTAGCCACCGTATGGACAAAGGTCTCCGGTTGCAATCGCATCATGTGCTGCAGTGATGACGTTGCAAAAGACACTATGCGCAAACAACTTTTGCTGCAGGTAGCACCTCCAGGTGTCAAGGCTTATGTTGTTCCGATTGACAAAGCAATCGAGGCATATAAGAATCCAAAGTATGGCACATTCAAAACATTATTTCTTTTTACAAACCCAACGGATGCACTTAGAGCTGTTGAAGGAGGAATTCCGTTCAAATCGATCAATCTTGGTGGAATGTGCTTTAAAGAAGGAACAACGCTCATCTCAAATGCTGTAGCCGTTGGCCCTGAAGACGTAAAATCCCTTGTAAAGCTTCACGATATGGGCATTGAAGTCGAAATCCGTAAACTTGCCAATGAGCCAAAGGGCAATCTTATAAGTGCTCTCAAAGCAAAAAACCTGATCTAATTTATTTCATAATAAAGGAGTGCATATTTTATGACAACTGTACAACTCATCTTATTAGTTATTGTTGCGGCTATTTCCGGTATGGGAAGTGTACTGGACGAAGCGCAATTTCACCGCCCTCTTATTTCCTGCACGCTTGTTGGTGTCGTTCTTGGTGATATGACAACTGGTATTATTCTTGGCGGCACATTGGAGCTCTTAGCACTTGGTTGGATGAACGTCGGCGCAGCAATGGCTCCGGATGCTGCTCTTGCAAGTGTTATCTCTTCTATCCTCGTTATTGTCGGACATCAATCCATCGGTGCAGGTATTGCAATTGCCATTCCGATTGCTGCCGCTGGTCAGGTTCTGACAATCTTTGTACGTACAATCACTGTGTTTTTCCAGCATCTTGCTGATAAATATGCTGCAGAAGGCAGTATCCATGGCATTGAGCTGTGCCATTTTGGCGGTCTGCTCCTGCAGGGTATCCGTGTTGCTGTTCCAGCTGCGCTTGTCGGTATGGTTGCCGGTACAGATACAGTCAATGCATTACTCGCTTCTATTCCTGAAGTCATCACCAGAGGTTTGCAGGTATCCGGCGGCTTTATCGTTGTAGTCGGGTATGCAATGGTCATCAATATGATGAATGCAAAATCCCTTATGCCTTTTTTCTTTCTTGGTTTCCTTCTTGCTGTATTCACAAACATTAACCTTATCGGGTTTGGTGCGGTAGGTCTTATCTGCGCTTATTTCCATGTAAAATCACTTGCACGTGAACTCAACGCTTCTGCTGTTGGTAGAAATTCTGCCGATGATATCGATGATTCGGACTTAATGTAAATTAAAAGGAGGTAATCATATTATGACTGAAAACAAATTAACAAAAAGCGATCTCGTTTCAATATTTATTCGTTCAAATTTCTTGCTCGGTTCCTTTAATTTTGAAAGAATGCAGGCTATTGGCTTCTGTGTATCAATGATTCCTGCTCTCAAGAAACTCTATAAAGGTGATGATCTTAAAGCAGCTCTAAAACGTCATCTTGAATTCTTTAACACACAGCCATTTCTTGCGACACCGATTATGGGTATCATTGCCGCAATGGAAGAACAAAAAGCAAATGGTGCCGACATCAGTGAAGCCGCTTTAAGTGGTGTAAAAATCGGTCTCATTGGACCGCTCGCCGGCGTCGGTGATCCAATTTTTTGGGGCACACTCCGTCCGGTACTTGCAGCTCTTGGTGCTGGTCTTGCTCTTACTGGCAGTCTGCTCGGACCTTTGGTCTTCTTCATTGCCTTTAATATTATTCGTCTTTTGACGAACTGGTACGGTGTAATGTACGGCTACAGCAAAGGAACGCAGCTCGTATCCGACATGGGCGGTAACAAGCTCAGATACCTTACCGAAGGTTCTTCTGTCCTTGGTCTTCTTGTTATGGGTGCTCTTGTCGCAAAATGGACAACCGTAAACATGCCACTTGTTCTCACCACCTATACAGCAGCTAACGGTAAAGAAGTTGTAACCACCGTACAGACAGTACTCGACAGCCTCATGCCAGGGATTGTACCTCTTCTTATGACATTTGCCTGCATGTATTTTCTCAAAAAAGGTCTGAATCCACTTCTTATTATTCTTGGACTTTTCGTCCTTGGTATTGCCGGTTATGCTGTCGGTTTATTTGCATAAGACTACTCATTTCTATTGTATATATATTTCTTTTCATTTCCATTATAAAAAAGCTCCGAATCCCTGCACGGGTTCGGAGCTTTTTCGTTTTATTTATTTTTTTCTTGTTGCGTCTTAAATGTTAGTTCATTGCCTTGCAGACCAATGTTTACAGTATCTCCTTCTTTAATTTCTCCCTTGATGATTTCCTTACTCAATGCTGTTTCTACCGTATGTGACAACAATCTTCTAAGCGGACGCGCACCATAGTTTGCATCGAAACCTTTATCAGAAAGCATCGTGAGGACTTCATCCGACCACACAAGACTGATCTTGACTTGTTTCTGTAGACGCCGGTTGAGCGTATCAAGCAGAATTCCGGCAATCTTCCTGACCTGCTCTTTGTCAAGTCCCTTGAATACAACAATATCATCAACACGGTTTAAAAATTCCGGACGGAAATATTCCCTAAGGATTTCACGCAC
>DCFY01000090.1 GCA_002315155.1 Megamonas sp. UBA1792 | reverse complement strand
GACAACCAATAAGATTAAAGATAAACTCCGAAAAAAGTTCTAGTGGTTTTTTTACACGTGCTGTAATCCCCTGTATCCCCGCCAATACATCTGGGCTGGAAATCACATCAAAAAGGCTTAGTCCATTTGCTGCAGCAAATGCATCAAGCTTTGCCAGCGTTGTGTCGCCAATGCCGCGTTTTGGCACATTAATGATACGCATAAGACTTACAGTATCTAATGGATTGAATACAACCCGTAAATAAGCGATCGCATCACGAATTTCTTTACGATCGTAAAACTTCAAGCCGCCAACCATTGTATATGGGATACCTGCACGCATGAAACCTTCTTCCAACACACGTGACTGTGCATTTGTACGATAAAGAATTGCAATATCGCCATATAATGCATTAAAGATTGTTTTTTGCTTCATGACAGTTGTTGCAATAAACTGTGCTTCATCACGTTCATCACTGGCAAGATAGGATGTAATTTTTTCGCCCACAGCATTTTCCGTCCAAAGTTTTTTCGATTTACGATTTTCATTATGCTCAATAACAGCATTTGCCGCAGCAAGAATATTTTTCGTTGAACGATAGTTCTGTTCCAACTTAATGGTCTGGGTTTCGGGATAATCTTTTTCAAAATCCATAATATTACGGATATCAGCACCACGCCAGCCATAAATTGACTGATCCGCATCACCAACAACACAGAGATTGTGATGATCTGCAGCCAGAAGCTTCGTGAGTTGATACTGCGCAGCGTTTGTATCCTGATATTCATCAACAAGGATATATTTAAAACGAGTCTGATATTTTTTACGAATATCTTCGTGTTCTTCTAGAATCATAACAGTTACCATAAGAAGATCATCAAAATCAAGTGCATTGTTTTTCTTTAACTTTTGTGCATAGATTTTATAAACATCTGCTATCTTCTGTTTGAAAAAAGTATCTGCATCACGTTCAAACATACGCGGCCCTATAAGCATGTTTTTTGCATTTGATATTGCTGACTGAACACTGTTTGGTGTATATTGTTTTTCATCAAGATTGAGTTCTTTCAGACACGATTTTATAACGGTCTGTGTATCACCAGAATCATAGATGACAAAGTTCCTTTTATAAATTTCTGTAGCAACGATCTCCCGACGCAAAAACCTTGCACAAAAAGAATGAAATGTACTCAGCCAAACATCCTTTGCCTGATTGCCAATCATGCGATCAACACGTTCACGCATTTCTGTAGCCGCTTTATTCGTAAACGTAATCGCCAAAACATTATATGGCGCAACATCATGTGCCAATAGATTTGCTATTTTACACGTAAGTACTTTTGTTTTTCCTGAACCTGCGCCAGCCATGATCAAAAGTGGTCCCTTTATGTGCTGAACTGCTGCGATCTGTGACGGATTCAATCCTGTAAAAATATCCAATTTTCTCCTCCAAAATTCAAAACTTTACTATTTTATAGACTTTGCAAGAAGAGGGCTGTTGCAATGTTTTCCTCTGCAACAGCCCTTGCTCAATCTGCTATGATACTTAGATCTTAACGCTTTATCATTTTTGCTGCTTCCGAAAGCGGCGGAATAATCTGCTTCTTTCGTGACATAACACCTGGCAGATAAATCGAGTTGCCACTAGCAGGCAGCTTGAATGCTTCACCTATAAGTGTCTTGGGACTTCCGGCGTACAAAAGATGCGTTCCTTCATTAATGATATCCGTAACCATAACAAGACTCATGTCATAACCCTCTTTTTTGCAGATTATATTCATGCTTTCAATAAGGTCATGTTCAAGATTAAGAACTTCTTGTGTATCCATAACTGAAATCTGACTTACAATAATACGATAATCACCAATCTGAAATTCCTTAAGATCATTCTTGGCAATTTCCATTGGTGACATATCGCCAATACCAGATCCAGCCTTGAGCATTGCCATACCATATTCCATAATATTCACACCTGCAATAGCCGCAAGCTTTTCTGCAGTCTTCTTATCGTATGGCGTACAAGTCGGAGACTTGAAAAGAACTGTATCTGATATAATTGCTGACAATAGAAGACCAGCAATTGTTGACGGAATGTCTATACCACGGTGCCAATGCATATTGGCAATAATCGTTGATGTACAACCAACGGGTTCCTGACGCGTAAAGATTGGTTCACTTGTTTGAATGCCGCCAAGACGGTGATGATCAATAATTTCCAGTATTTTTGCTTCTTCAATGCCTTCAACTGCTTGTCCTCTTTCATTATGATCCACAAGAATTACACGTTCACGTTCTGGAACCATGAGCTGATCACGACTAACAAGCCCCATGAGCCTGCCATTCTCAACAACCGGATAATTGCGGAAGTTGCTGCTTTCCATTGTACCTTTAATATCACTGAGTATATCCAAGGGTTTAAAACACACCAGGTTCTTTTGCATAATACGACTTACAGGCACGCACTGGTTAATCAAACGTGCACATGTGTATGTATCATACGGAGAACTAATAATAAGCATATGTTTGCTTTCAGCTTCTTCAATTACATCCGCGGATACACGGCCGTTACCTGTTACAATAAGGCAAGCAATTCCCTGACGAACACAGTCAAGAATTGTTTCATCACGGCGATCACCAATAAGAACAATATCATCCTTCTGAATAATTTCCTGAATCATACGGACGCTGCCGGCAGCAATACGCACATTGCCTTTGACCTTTGCTCCTTCATCTCCGCTTACGACAACTTCACCATCAATAACACTTATGATATCACGGAAAGCTACACCTGCTTCAGCAAGATTCTGCATGTTAAGTTCCTTGAAGTATCTTTGTGCCAAATCACTCACAGTTACAATACCAATAAGTTTTTCGTTTTCAACAACAGGTACAGATTTTAATCCATTTTCCCGCATGACTTCGCCAAGTTTACGCAGACTATCCGATGCGTTAATAACAATCTTACAGTCAAGCGTGATATCCTTGACACGCGGATACAGATCTGTAATAAGTTTGGGCTGTTCTGTTTTGAAATATTCCAGAACAAATTTTGTTTCAGCATTAATCTTACCAGCTCTTGCCGCAACAACATTTTCTCCCAGAATTGTTTTCAAATGTGCATACCCGATTGCTGAAGCAATCGAATCTGTATCCGGATTACGATGACCAATTGTATAAATAGGTTTTTGGTTTTTCATGAAAAACTTTTCCCTCCAAATCTATATTTCTATACATTCCTAACATGTATAATTTTATATGTCTAAATAACATTATACGACAAAGTGCCCCTCTTCGAAAAGGGGCAATATGTTTTTTTCCTAAAATGCGTTATAATATGCACAAGATTTCTTAGTTTGGAGTGTTTATCTTGAAAACAATTTTACCACAAATGCATTTCAGTCGTCTTATGCGTGCCATTGTTGAATTTAATTTAATTAACGATGGCGATCATATCCTTATTGGTCTTTCTGGTGGCAAAGA
>DCFY01000029.1 GCA_002315155.1 Megamonas sp. UBA1792 | reverse complement strand
ACCAGATTCAATAAACCGACCATTTCGTATCATACGAAAAACTGTTTTTTCCTTAGCTCCAGTTCCTTCGCAGATTTCTTTCACAGTGGATTTCTGATGATCACGAACATATCGTGCTATAACTTCTTCCGTCTCAAGTTCCTTTGTATAACAATCCCGACACATTCTAATTCCTGTATCTACATATAGCCTTCCGCATACTGGGCAATTTCCAACTTTATTCATCTTTATTCACTCCCCGGAATGGTTTTCATGGTCCAAACAATCTTTTATTCATTATATAAGATTTCACTGTTTTATACAATACCTTTACGCCTTATGCTTTATCACTTGCTAACACAAGTGCCCGAATCTCATCTGCGCCTGCCTGCTTCAATACGATCGCACATTCTCTGAGCGTACTTCCCGTCGTAAGAATATCATCGACAAGCAGGATATTTTTCCCCCTGAGTTCCATACCGTATTTTACCACAAAAGCACCCTTCATGTTTTTGCGTCGTTCATTCACATGTAACTGGTACTGTGGTACTGTCGAACGCACACGTTCAAGTGCATTCAGCCACTGATACCCTTGTGTCTCACTCCAGGACCTGAAAATCAGTTCAGCCTGATTGAATCCCCGCTTTTTTTGTTTGTTCTTATAAAGCGGTACTGGAACAACAGCATCAATTGCTCCAAACTGCTCCAGCCTTAATGCTTCTGTCAAAAACACATGGATATAATCCAGGCTGCTTTTATTCTTTTTATACTTCAACTCACCAATAAGCTTGCGTAATGCACCATGATAATGCCCGACAGCCTGTACACTTGCAAGCACACGATACATTTCCCGATCCATCGGCAAACGATGCATCCTTGCAGTACGCGAAAGACATGCCGGACACCACATACCACGTTTTTCCTGATAAGACCGGCATACAGGACACCGTGGTGGAAAAATAAAATTCAGGAAAGATTCATAAAGTGTACAAAACATTTCATTTCCTCCCATATATGAAATTCACTATTTACACCAGTTTGTGGCTCAGTCTTTCGGCCAAAAGCGTATAACGTTTCTTTGTCCTGTCGTTGCTGATGGCTGTATTAAGTGCTGCCTTCGTCCCGAGTAATATGACACGTTTCTTCGCTCTTGTCACTGCTGTATAGAGAAGATTTCGCTGCAGCATGATATGATGACCGGGGATCATCGGCAAAATCACTACATCATACTCACTCCCCTGGCTTTTGTGAACACTCATTGCATAGGCAAGCTGCAGCTCACCCAGCTCATTTTTCTCGTACTCTGCAGTGTGCTCTTCACTATAACGTACCGTCAGTTTCGTTTCTTCCAGTTTTTCAATAAAACCAATATCTCCATTAAATACATCTTTCGTATAGTTATTGCGTGTCTGCATAACCTTGTCACCAAGCCGAAATGTCTGGGCACTATTCGTAAATTCCGGCTTATATGGAACCTTTGGATTTAGTGCCTCCTGTAGCAAGCGATTCAGATTCTCTACACCGCAGTCAAGACGGTGCATCGGTGAAAGCACCTGCACGTCCTCCAATGGTGAAAAGCCTTCCATTGGAAGCGTTTTTTTGCAAAGCTCCACAATTTTCTTTGCTACAATACCGCTGTCATCAATTTCCGTAAACTGAAAGTCCATACTTGATCTGCAGTCCGGTATACGTCCAGCATTAATTGCATGGGCATTAAGAACAATTGTCCCTTCTTCTTTCTGACGAAATACTTCCGTGAGACAGACACTGGGGATAACTCCCGAACGCAGGATATCTTTAAGCACAGCCCCCGGCCCTACTGCTGGCAGCTGATCCACATCACCAACAAGAATAACACGGCAGCCTTCGGGTACAGCCGCAAGAAAGTGCTGCATAAGCACAATATCCATCATTGATACTTCATCAAGGATAATCACATCTGCTTCAAGCTGCTCATCGCCGTCCTTAGCAAACATTGACATGCCTTCCTCTGTACGGCCACCCTGTGCTTCAAGCAGTCGATGCACCGTGACAGCCTTACGTCCTGTGGCTTCACTAAGACGCTTCGCCGCACGTCCGGTTGGTGCTCCCAGCTTAATTTCCAGTCCCTGCGCCTCAAGAACATCCAGCATTCCGCGAACGACCGTTGTTTTTCCTGTCCCCGGTCCACCCGTAAGTACAAAAATGCCATATTGCAATACAGACTCAATTGCTTCGCGTTGTTTAGCGGCTAAAGAAATTCCGGCATTCTTTTCCCAAAGCTCTGCCAGCTGCACAGCATCATCAACATCAATCGCTTTTACCTTCTCCTGCAAATTGAGCAAATACTCTGCTGTCTGTTTTTCTGCCTGATAAAGATACTGGGGATAGATGAGGACTACTCCTCCCATTGTCTCTGTACACAATCGGTTCATTTCAAGCTGTTTTCTAAGAACATTGCCAACGGATTCATGATTCACCGACAAGAGTCTGGCAGTACGTTCAATGAGTGTTTGCTCTGGCACACAGCAATGTCCCGTAAGCGAAATTTGCAGCAATGCATAGTCGATTCCAGCCGCAATGCGTGCATCATCATCACGCCCAATTCCCAAACCATTTGCAATTGTATCAGCAGTTGTAAAACCAATGCCATCAATCTCACGTGCCAATCGATAAGGCTGCTGCTCCAGTACCTCAAGCGAAAACGAGCTGTATTTCTCAAAGATACGTGCTGCATACGTACCAGACACACCGTGTGTCTCAAGCCATACCATAATTTCGCGCAGCTCTGCCTGTTCTTTATAAGAGCGATAAATTTTCTCTGCTGTCTTTGGTCCGATACCTTCAACTTCCTTAAGACGTCCGGGATGCAGTTCCATGATATCCAGCGTTTCCTTACCAAACTTTGCGACGATGCGCTTTGCCGTTGCCATACCTATACCATCAATTGCCCCCGACGCTAAAAATCGCTCAATGCCCGCAAGGCTTGTTGGTGCCGCCACTGTCATTCCATTGACCTTAAACTGATCACCAAAGCGCGGATGTACAATCCATTCACCACGTAATGTAAGCTGCTGTCCTACGAGCGGTGCTGGTGCATTCACAGTCACATTAATCAATCCGTGCTGATGTTCCGGACGCAGTCTGAATACAGTAAAACGCCCATCCGTGCTTGCAAATATAATGTTTTCGACTGTGCCTTCCATCTCTTCCACAAATGCATCCCCCTATTTTCACAGAATCCGCTTCATTCTTCCGTAAGCTGCGCCCAAACATCATAGCGCCTTTCCAGTTCCCGTTCTTTCATCGCATACTCTTCAGCAATCTCTGCACTCTTTTGCGGATCTGCCTGTATCGCCGGATTATTCATTTGAAGCTCGAGTCCCCTGAGCTCTGTCTCTGTCATAGCAATCTCAGCCTCGCAGCGCTGCGTGAGTTCCTGTTTTTTGCTATCGCTCATTCCCTGCGTAATCGCATTCGGTTTTTTTTCTGTATTTGTCGTTATACCGTCTTTTGACTCTGCTGCAGCTTTTTTTGCCGTTTTTCCCACTGTAAGTCCGGCTGCTTCTTCAGCTGCCTCTTTTTCTGACAGATCTTTTTTTTCACGATAATAACTATAATTGCCATTATATTCCGTAAGTACACCATTATCCAGCTCACAGGTGCAGTTTGTCACCTTATCAAGAAAATAACGATCATGTGATACCGTAAGAAAAGT
>DCFY01000114.1 GCA_002315155.1 Megamonas sp. UBA1792 | reverse complement strand
AATATTGACAAATGAAAGCAATCATAGTAAAGTGAAAATAATCAGTAAACGTTTACTGAAATATGTTGTGAAAATTTGTTTAATTACAACACGTTTGGTTATATTTATAGTAAAATAGAACCCGATGGATGCCGGAGTACATTTTTGGCACAAACAAAAATAATAAAAATGGGGGCTTTTTCA
This sequence comes from Megamonas sp. UBA1792, assembly GCA_002315155.1. The sequence goes on along the minus strand of DCFY01000114.1, from coordinate 4,353 downwards.
TGAGTAGGATTACAAAAAAAGATTTTGGTAAGACGAAGGACAGCGAAGATGTTGAGCTTTATACAATTCGTAATACCAAGGGAACAGAAGTAAGCATTTGTACATTTGGCGGTTATGTGCAGGCAATTCGTACGCTTGATAAGAATGGACGATTTGTCGATGTTGCATTAGGCTATGATGATATTGCGGCCTATGAAAAAGAGACTCAGCATATCGGTGCACTTATTGGCCGTCATGCCAATCGCCTGGCAAAGGGGAAAGTTACAATTGCTGGCAAAGAATATCAGTTGTACTGTAATAATGGAAAGAATCATCTGCATGGAGGCAAAGTCGGTTTTGATAAGAAGCTGTGGCAGGCAGAAGCAACAAAAAGCGGGCTGAAGCTCACGTATACGAGTCCCGATGGTGAAGAAAACTATCCTGGGACGCTTAGCGTCACGGTTGTCTATGCCTTGTCGAATGATAATGAATTGAGTATTGATTATACGGCGACAACGGATGCAGATACCATTTGTAATCTTACGAACCACACATATTTTAATTTGGGCGGGTATGACAGCGGATCAATTCTTGATCATACACTTCAGCTATTTGCTGATCGCTATACGGAAGCCGATGAAGAAAAGCTGCCAAATGGGAAAATACGATTGGTAGAGGGGACACCGCTTGATTTTCGCCAGCCGGTACGCATTGGTGCACATATCGAGGATGATTTCGATCAGCTGCGTTTTGGTGGAGGATATGACCATAACTGGGTTATCAACGATGTACCGCTTGATAAGGAAGAAAACCTCGGATCTTTCGGGTATGACCCGAGCTGTCCAGTCGACTATGTGAATGGCGGTCTTAAAAAAGCAGCATTTGCCTTTGAAGATACGACGGGCATTACGCTTACGATGTATACGACACTGCCGGGGATCCAGTTTTATTCGGGAAACTATCTTGATGGCACACCGCTGGGGAAAAACGGCACAGCCTTTAATAAGCGCTGTGGATTTTGTCTCGAGTCGCAGTATTTTCCTAATGCACTGGAACATCCGAATTTTGAACAACCGCTGCTCAAAAAAGGTGAAACGTATCATTCACAGACGGTATATGTCTTTGGGACAAAAGAATAATTATAAATTTGAGGGGAATATCCATAGCGATACTCCCCTTTTTTGCAGGAAAAAGGCAGAAAAGAGAGAATACTTGATGTGTTATATACTTTTAGGAGGCGTGGTCATGCAAAGTTTTGAATATCATTGTCCGACAGAGATCGTTTTTGGTAAGGGATCGGAAAAAAAAGCAGCAGAAAAAGTTGGAAAATATGGCGGAACGAAGGCTTTTGTTGTCTATGGCGGCGGCAGCGTTCTTCGAAGTGGACTTTTAGCAAAGATAGAAAAGGAACTGACAGACGCGGGAATTGCGTTCAAGGCACTTGGCGGTGTAAAGCCGAATCCACGGCTTTCGCTTGTACGTGAAGGTATTCGGGAGGCACTGGACTTTGGTGCTGACTTTATTTTGGCAGTAGGCGGCGGCAGTGTCATTGATACAAGCAAGGCAATTGCTCATGGTATTGCAAATGTGGATGTGGATATCTGGGATATTTGGCTTGGCAAAGTGAAGGTCGAAAAATCTACACCGATTGGAGTTATTCTTACGATTGCAGCAGCTGGGAGTGAAACAAGTAACTCTGCTGTTATTACAAATGAAGAAACCAACAGGAAGTGTGGTATCAACACAGATTTTAATCGGCCCAAGTTTGCGATTATGAATCCGGAACTCACGTACACGCTGCCGAAAAAGCAGATTGCCTGTGGCATTTCGGATATTATGATGCATACGATGGACCGTTACTTTACGAAGGAAGAGGGCAATGCCTTTACGGATATTGTTGCGGAGGGACTTTTGCGAAATGTCATCGCGCATGCAAAGACGGCACTTGCCAACCCATCCGATTACGATGCGATGAGTGAAATTATGTGGTGCGGCAGTGTGTCGCATAACGGCTTTACAAGTCTTGGGCGTGTCATGGATTTTGCAACACATAAGCTGGGCCATGAGCTTAGCGGAAAGTTTGATGTGACACATGGTGCCTCATTGACCTCAGTATGGGCTTCCTGGGCACGTTATGTTTATAAGGATAAGCCTTCTCGTTTTGCACAATTTGCGGAAAAGGTGTGGGGTGTGAATACTGGTACGGATGAGGAACGTGCACGCGCAGGAATCCGCGAAACAGAAGAGTTCTTCCGTTCAATCGATATGCCGACGTGTTTTACTGAGCTTGGTATAGGTATACAAACACAGGAGAGTCTGGAATATCTTGCAGATATGTGTACGGATTATGGACATAAGAAAGTTGCTGTATTCCATCCAATTGGGCGTGCGGATGCAATTGCGATTTATAAAATGGCAAATCATTAAATAATTAGTTAGGAACAGCCTGTCGATATTTGACTGAACATGTATAAAAAAGCGTTAGTATAGCGCTTTTTAAATAGAATTTACTGAACTTTACCATAATTATGGACAAGTGAATTATGTATAGAATAGCAAAGAGCAAACATACATTTTATGCCCTTTGCTGATTTGTGAAAGAGTGAAAAAGAATAAGAAACAGGGGATGAATTTCTTGATGAACGTGTTGCAGTCAGTAAAAGCAAAATTGGTGATTCTTCTTATAGGGATTAGTACGGTTTCTACAGTACTGGTCGGGGCATATTTTATTTTTTCAACAGTGCAGGATAACAAAGCAGTGAATGCAGCGTATCGTCAGGAGCTGGCGGATCAGTTTGACCGTGAACTGCGGCTGCAAACGGAAGGGCTTGTATCGGCACTTGATGCAGTTTATGTTGAGCAGCAGTCGGGGCGTCTTACGGAAACACAGGCTAAGGGACAGGCAATTGCTCTTATAAAGGCAGATCGTTTTGATGATGGAAATGGTTATTTCTTTGCTGATGATATGCAGGGGCAATGCGTTGCACATGCGACTCTTGGTGCTAAGGTCGAAGGTAAAATGCGTATGAACGATAAGGATGCACAGGGTGTTTACTATATGCAGGAAATCTTTAAGGCTGCAAAGTCAAATGATGGAGGCGGTTTTAGCGATTTTTCTTTTCCCAAACCAAATGAAACAGAAGGTACACCAAAGCGGTGCTTCTCGATGGTATTTAAGCCATATGGCTGGGTAATTGCAACAGGGGCATGGATCGATCATATTGAAGCTGCAGCAAAGGTACATGAGGAAGAAAATGCAGCGGCACTAAAGCATAAGGTTATTATGTCGGTGGGGATTCTTGTCGTGATAGAGCTTATTCTTCTGGCACTGTCTTTTCGCCTGGCACGGACGCTTTCAGATCCTTTGCAGGCATCAACAAAGCAGCTGCAAATGTTTGCCGGAGGTGATTTTTCGGAATTGTCAAAGGACATTGAAACAGATCGCAAGGATGAGTTTGGTGAAATGGAGCAGGCAATTGACATTTTGCGGCAAACGATGCAGGGGCTTGTACTGACGATACGCGAGTCGGCGGATGAAGTGACGGCAGATGCAAGTCATCTCAGTAAAAATACAGAACAGTCTGCACAGGTGAGCAATCAGATCGCAACATCAATTACGGGTGTGGCTGAATCAGCAAACAAACAACTGGAGGCTGTAAGCAAGACGACTGAGGTCATTGAAGAGCTTTCTTCCGGTATGCAGGAAATGTCTGCAAGTGCCGGTGAAGCAGCAGAATCAGCAAAACAAGCAACAAATAAAGCACGCGAGGGCAGTCAGGTCATTGAGGATGCCATGCAGCAGATGAATTCCGTGGAAACGGCAGTTAACAGCTCGGCAAAGGTCATTCATAAACTGGGTGAACGTTCACAGGCAATTGGTGAGATTGTTGATACGATTTCTGGTATTGCAGGACAGACGAATCTGCTGGCACTTAATGCGGCAATCGAAGCTGCACGTGCGGGTGAACAGGGCCGTGGCTTTGCTGTAGTCGCGGAAGAAGTTCGCAAATTGGCAGAACAGTCGCAGGAAGCCACAGAAAAAATTGCATCATTGATCGGTGAGATTCAGAAGGATACAGAAAGTGCTGTAGCAAGTATGCAGGAAGGTACAAAGCAGGTACAGACTGGTACGAGTGTTGTCAATACGGCCGGAAAGTCTTTTCTGGAAATTGTCAGTCTTGTCGATGATGTAGCAGCGCAGTCCTCAACGATTGCCAATACAATCGAAAAAATGACGGCACATACAGGAGTCATGGTTTCTTCTGTTAGGAACATCAATGAGATGAATAAGGGTGTTGTTAGTGAGGCAGAAAATGTCTCGGCGGCAACAGAGGAACAGACGGCGGCTATATCGGAAATGTCATCTTCCAGCCA
>DCFY01000068.1:2656-2897 GCA_002315155.1 Megamonas sp. UBA1792 | reverse complement strand
TTGGATTTGGGGATAGCAAGGAAATCTCCTTTATCATGCGTGAGCTTTTGCACAGCAAAATTTATCTTTTTCCGACAAATCAGAAGCAGGAAATATGGAAAAAGGATGCCAATATGGCTTCGATGGATCTTGCGAAGGAATTTATCGAGTATGTGCAGATGTGGCTGGGCGATATTTATATGGATGATGATGAGCTTATCTATGGGCTGGCGCTTCATCTGCAGCCAGCAGTTGAACGTGC
>DCFY01000068.1:0-2332 GCA_002315155.1 Megamonas sp. UBA1792 | reverse complement strand
TATAGCGATCTTTTTGGCATTGCACTTAAGGCAGCAGAAAAGCTTAGCCAGAAGATGAACATCAAGCTTTCAGATGATGAGATCGGCTATTTGACGATACATCTTGGGGCAGCGATTGAGCGGCGAAAAATACGTCATGTAAAGAAGCTCGAAGTCCTGCTTGTCTGTGGCAATGGCATTGGTACGGCAAATCTTTTGGCAATGACGCTCGGAAACAATATGCCATATATTCATATAAAGAAGATAATTTCGCTCTACGAGCTCGAATCATGGGAACTTTTCGATATCGATATCGTTATTAGTACCGTTTCTTTGAATCTGAAGGATAAGGCGGTGCTGCGTGTATCACCGATTCTTACGGATGCAGAGATACCAATTATAGAAAACCAGATTCAGTATTTTTACAACAAGAAATTTGCTCCGGAAAAGCTGGAATCACCACTGCAGGTACAGCGGCCAGGGCTTGCTGCTGTTCTTGACTCAGCGGTCGTCGAGCTTGATGCAGCCGCTGTGGATTGGGAGGATGCTATACGGCAGTCCGGCCGGCTACTGGTTAAGAGTGGTGCAGTTGAGGAACGATATATCGATCGTATGATTCAGTGCGTACGGGAAATTGGCCCGTATATCGTTGTTGGTCCGGGAATCGCGATGCCGCATTCACGCTGCGAAGACGGTGTGAAAAAGGTCGGTGTAAGCTTTATCCGTTTGGCTGCACCAGTGTGCTTCGGCAATGAAGTAAATGATCCCGTAGATCTTATTTTTGCTTTTAGCACCGTAGATGAAAAAGCACATTTGAAAATTATGGAAGATTTATGGAAAATCTTTACGGATAAAACTGCATTAAAATATTTGCGGAAATGCAAGACGAAAGAGGCTGTTATCAGCTTTATCCGGCAGCAATAGGCTGCTTTTCAGGGGATGAGAAATAATGTTGGCAAACTATATAGGTGAAAGGTGCATTCGTACGAATGTCAACTGTAAAAATTGGCAGGATGCCGTAAGAGCCGGGGCAGATCTTTTATTGCAGGCGGCTTGTATTGAGCCTCGCTATATCGAGGCAATTATCCGCCATCATAGGGAACTTCCGTATATGGTTATTGCGCCGGGGATTATGCTGGCTCATGCGCGATCAGAAGAGGGGGCACTGGCGGTTGGAATCAGCATGATTACGCTGGCAGATCCGATTGTCTTTGGCAGTGAGCTCAACGATCCGGTGAAGCTGGTTATTACACTGGCAACAACAGATGGAGAAAAGCATATGGAGCTTTTGGCATCGCTTATGGAGTTTTTAATGAAAGAAGAGCTGGTTAGACGGCTTATGGCAGCAAAAGATGTTGCTGAAGCTGTTACTATAATCAAATCATAAAAGGAGAGAGACATTATGAAAATTTTAGTATGTTGTGGTAGTGGGCTGGGAAGCAGTTTCATGATTGAAATGAACATCAAGAAGGTGCTTGTTGAGCTCGGCGTAGAGGCAGAGGTCAATCATAGTGATTTGTCATCTGCGGCTGGTATCAAGTCGGATATTTATGTCGGCACGCGCGATATTGCATCGCAGCTTACTTCGCTTGGCGGTATTGTTGTTTCATTAAATAATATGATTGATAAAAAGGAACTTAAGGAAAAAATAGCAGAAGCGATTGAAAAAATTAAATAGGAGGTTGATTTTACATGTTGAAATTTATACTTGATATATTGAGTGTACCAGCTGTTCTTATTGGTATTGTCTCAATGATCGGCTTAATTGCCCTGAAGAAAAGCACCTCGGATATACTGAAGGGAACGATCAAAACCATCATGGGGGTTCTTATCCTCGGCGGTGGTGCTGGTGTCGCTGTTGGAGCACTGAGCTTCTTTGGTACAATGTTTCAGCAGGGATTTGGGATTACAGGCGTTGTACCGCATAATGAAGCCATTGTTGGTATGGCACTCAAAGAATATGGTACGCAGACAGCACTCATCATGGCTTTTGGTATGGTTGTCAATGTCCTGATTGCACGTTTTACACCGCTAAAATATATTTTTCTTACAGGGCATCATACTCTTTATATGGCGTGCATGATCGCAGCAATCCTTGTCGTTGGGGGTGTGCAGGGACCTACACTTGTCATCGTAGGTTCACTTATTCTTGGCTTTATTATGGCTCTTTTTCCAGCAATCGCGCAGCCGACGATGCGTAAAATCACGGGGACCGATGATGTTGCTTTTGGTCATTTCGGAACCATTGGTTATGTTTTCTCAGCATGGATTGGTTCGATTGTTGGGGATAAATCACATACAACAGAAGATATCAAATTTCCTCAGGGCCTTACCTTTCTGCGTGACTCGTCGA
>DCFY01000063.1 GCA_002315155.1 Megamonas sp. UBA1792 | reverse complement strand
GTGACGAAAAATCCCTGGGTTGCATCCATCGGCCTTGTTTTGCCGTTTACAGCATTTTTGCAGGGGCAGCTGCCAATTGTTTTTATGGTGCCGGTCGTTGCAGTAGGCAATGTGCTTTATGCATTGCTGGGGTATTACCTTTGGCAGCGCAGCTGGGTCTGGTTTGCACCAATCATCAAAACCATACTGCTTTTTGGCGGTACGATTGCAGTTGTTGAAGTGCTGCAGCTTCCCTCCAAGGTGGCAGGTATGCTTTCATTTATGATGAGCTGGCCGCAGCTGGTTACAGGCTGTCTGGGAATCATAGGGGCACAACTTTTGTTGAAAAAAATCCCAAAAAAATTTTGGCCGGCAGAAAAACAATAAAAAAGCTTAAGATTTTTACGGGAAATCCGATAGAATAAGAGACAGAACGTTTGTCATTATTGAAGAAAGGAGGAAATAATATGAGTGGTATAGATGCAATTGGTTCGTCTTCGACATGGGCAGCAGTGACAGGGACTCAGAGCACGAGTAAGAAAAAAAATGATGCAGCCGATACTTTTTCCGAAATTTTAAAAAACTTGAAATCCGGTGCACCGGCAGGTGGAACAAGTAGTGATGACGATGGTAAAACGGTTACGACAACAAGTGTTATGTCAGACGGATCTGTACTTATTACGGTTACAAAGGGCGATCAGATTATTTCCCAGCAAAAAACGCATGGCAGTAATCAGCAGGGACAGCCAGCTACATTGCTTGATAAGCAGTCAGATCAGCTTAATGCGACATCAAGTGTTTTGAATGGAGCATTGTTTAGTGCAAAGACCTGATGCTTTTTAAGTAAGGATGCTGATAAATAAATGGATTTAAAAAAAGTGAGGAAATAGCCGTTATCTGCAATCACAGCAGATAACGGCTATTTTTTTATGCCTTGCGATTGAGAAATTATAGTTAGGGTCGACAAGGACGAAACAGCGATGTGTTTTTATAAACAAAGCATAAGGAATGTGCATAGGATATAGTAGAAAAGAACTAAAATGGTTTATATGCACATTGTGATACAATGGTGAATCGAATATAATAAAGCCATGGTTCAAATAACTTTAAATTTGCAAAGACGCAAAACAGCTTTTGTTTTGCGTCTTTTTCTTTTGGGCGAAGACAGGGAGGAACAGAATATGAGTGTTACATTTGAATATATTCATAAAGCATTTGATGAAGTGCAGGGACAACCTAAATATGTATTAAAAGACGTGAATCTGAAAATCAAAACAGGCGAATTTATTTGTGTTTTGGGAAAAAGCGGCTGTGGTAAATCGACGCTGTTGAACTTACTCGCCGGGTATTTGAAACCGGATAAGGGGAGAATACTTGTAGATGGTGAAAAGGTGGATGGCCCATCAGCGCAGCGTGGTGTTGTGTTTCAACAGCATGCACTTTTCCCCTGGTATACGGTAAAAGAAAATATTGAGTTTGGTCTGAAGCTGCAAAAGCGTGAAGATACAGAAGAGGTTGCGGCAAAGTATATTTCACTCATTGGTCTCGAAGGCTGTGAGAATGCTTATCCGGCAGAGTTATCTGGTGGAATGGCACAGCGTGTTGGTATTGCCAGAGCCTTAGTGAATGATCCACAAGTGCTTTTGATGGACGAACCATTAGGTGCACTTGATGCGATGACGCGTGATAGTATGCGTAAGGAAATTATTCGTATCTGGCAGATTAGCGGGAAGACGATTTTCTTTATAACGCATAGTGTACCCGAGGCGGTTTATCTGGCAGATCGGGTCGTTTTGCTAAAGGCAGGGCAAGTTGCAATGGATAAAAAAATTGATTTGCCGCGACCACGTGAAATTCGCTCAGCTGCTTTTTCCGAGTATGTGGATTTTTTCTCTGAAGGATTGACAGAATCAGAATCGGGCGAAGAAACTATTATTGCAGAATAAAAGGAGCGTGAGAAAAATGGAAAAGATAGAAGCACCCTCAATTCATGATGCATTGAGCCAATCACAGTTTGCTTTAGAAGAAATGTATGTAGAAGAAATCGTTGTTCCACGAAAAATTTCAGAAGAACGCAAGGCAAAAGCAGATATATTTTATAAAACAGTATCTTTATTCTTGTTTTTTTGTATATGGCAGTTTATCAGCTATATGAATGGGCTTAGTCAATGGTTCAATCCTGTATTTCTGCCATCACCGACGATGGTCGTGCAGACAGGCTATGAATACTTTGTAGATGGAACTTTATTCAATCATATTGGTATGAGCTTTTATCGCATGATTGTTGGATTTGCTATTGGTGTCGTTATTGCTTTTATTCTGGGAATCCTGATTTCAACGAGCCGGGATGTAGATAATATTGTTTCGCCAATTCTCAACATGGTAGGGCCGATACCTGTATTTGCTTTTTTGCCAATGTTTCTTATTTGGTTTGGCATTGGCGAGGCTTCGAAGATTGCCTTGATTGCTTATGCAACATTTGTGCCATTGATTACTTATATTATTGATGGCATAAAAAATACCGATCCGGTTCTTATTCGTTCAGCGAGAAGTCTTGGTGCTACACAGCGGCAGGTGTTTACAAAAGTGATTTTAAATTCGGCAATGCCGCATATTTTTGCCGGAATGAAGATCAGTCTGGCATTAACGTTCTCGGCACTTGTTGTTGCTGAAATGATGGGAGCGTCATCCGGCCTTGGCTACATTATTGTAAATGCGAAAAATTGGTTTAAGATGTCAGATATGTTTTTAGCGGCAACATTGATTGGGTTGGAATATACGATTTTCTATGGTATTTTAACACTTGTTGAAAAACGCTTGTTTCGCTGGAAAAAAGCGGGTTCAGATAAAGCTATTGAAAATTAATAAGTTTTGGAGGAATAAGAAATGAACAGAGTAAAGGGAGCTGCACTTTTATGTGCAAGTGTACTTAGCTTTCTGCTTGCTGGCTGCGGCGGTGGAGCACCGGCTGCACAGAAAGCAGCAGATAGTGGCGAGATCATCGCCTATGGCGAGCTCGATCCGCAGGTGTCAGGACAGCAGATTATTGCAGAAGAAATGGGATATTTTAAGGATGAAGGACTTACAATCAAGAATAAGCTCATGAATGGACCAGATGAAAATGCTTCACTGGTCGCAAGCGGCGATGCCAAAATTTGTTTTGGCTCTATTTATAATAATATTTCCGTTGCAGCGAATGGTGTAAAGGTTAAAGTGATTGCACCGCTTGCAAACGCAGCGGGTACACAAAGTGTCGTAGCACGCAAAGGTCTTGTAATCAAAAGTGCAAAAGACTTAGAAGGTAAAAAAATTGGCATGACAAATGGTGCAGGCGTACTTATTGCAATCCGTAATATGTGTAATGCAACAGGTACGGATATCAGTAAAATACAGTTTGTCAATTTGCAGGTATCGGATCAGCTTGCGGCATTGGAAAAGGGTGATATCGATGCGATGGCAGCATGGGAACCCTGGGTTGGTAAGGCAGTAGATCAGGGTGGAACATTGCTTTTCAGTGGCACAAAAGCAAATTTACCAGGTGTATCAAGCGATGTTCACTGGATCGATTTTTATATGACGCTGCAGGTAACAGATGATTTTTATAGGGAACATCCGGAAACAATAGAAAAGTTACTGCGTGCCCTTCATAAAGCAACTACTTATATTAATGAACATCCGGAAGACGCTGCTAAAATTATTGCAAAGCGCATTAATATAAATGAAGCAGAATGCCTGCGTATTATGAAAAAGAATGTATATTCGATGACGTTTGATCAGCAGTTTGTCGGTGGTGCAGATAACATGGCAAACTTCATGCTGGATATGAAAAGTATAAAGGCAATACCCAAAACGGAAAGCTACATGGATACCACGCTGCTAAAAAAAGTTTTCCCGGAAGACGTAACAATAAAATAAAGAAATGAAAAGCGAGGAGATTGATTTTATGAGAATGAAGCGTATTGTAACCGTTGGACTTTGCCTGACGATTTTAGCCGGTGTTTTAAGTGGCTGCGGGTCAGAAAAAAAGGCAGAAGACAAAGATGCAAAGGGCATGGAGATTGTTGCCTATGGTGTTATTGATCCACAGATTTCAGCGCAGCAGATTATTGCGGATAAAAAAGGGTTCTTTAAGGAAGAAGGACTTACGGTCACAAATAAATTTGTGCAGTCTGGCGGAGATATTTCACCCCTTATATCGGGAGGTACCGCGCAGGTATCATTTGAGTCTCCTTATACGGATATTGCTGTAGCAGCAAATAATGTTGGTGTAAAGATTGTTGCCCCTATGGCAGATATCGGTAACACACAGTGTGTTGTCGCCGGAAAAAATGCAAATATTGTTAATGCTAAAGATCTTGAAGGCAAAAAAGTGGGTATTGCTGCAGGTGCAGGCGTGCTGATTGCTATTCGCAATATGTGTAAAGATCTTGGTGTGGATATCAATAAGATTGAGTTTGTTACACTCAGCCCAAGTGATCAGATTGCAGCTCTGGAACATGGTGATATTGATGCCATGGCTTGCTGGGAACCATGGGTAAGCAATGCAGTCAAGGCTGGCGGCAAAGTGCTGTTTAGCGGCTTGAAATCGTATCTTGGTGATAAGCAGGGTGATGTACAGTGGCTGAGCTTCTATACGACAATGCAGGTATCCGATGCGTTCTATAAGGAACATCCGGAAGAAATTAAGGCAATGCTTCGGGCTTTGAAAAAGGCGACAGATTTCATAAATGAACATCCGGATGAAGCAGCTGAAATTATTGCAAAGGAAATCAAACTTGATACATCACAGGTAAAGCAGATTATGAGCCAAAATAAATATAAGATGACATTTGATGATCATTTTGTACAGTCCTGCAATGATATGTCGGCATTTATGAAAGAAATGAAAAACATTCCGTCGCAGCCAGCTTTTGATAAATATGCAGATCCAACACTCTTGAAGGCGGTTGCACCGGAACTCGTTACAGTAAAATAAGAAAGAACAGCCGGAGCATAGTCTCCGGCTGAATAAGTATAGGGAACAAACTTGTGGAGGTGAGCAAAGTGTTTGATTTATTGATAAAAAATGCAAGGGTTGTTACAGAAGAAGCTGTACAGAAAAAAAATGTTGCAGTGAAAGACGGCATTATAGCGGCCATCCTGTCTTGCAGCGAAGTGCCAGAGGCTGAAAAAATAGAAGATATCAGTGGCAAATATCTTCTGCCCGGTGGTGTTGATGACCATGTTCACTTTAATGAACCCGGCTATACATGGCGGGAAGATTTTGCTCACGCAAGCAGCGCAGCTGCGATTGGCGGAATCACAACGGTAATTGATATGCCAATGCAAAATGAGCCGGCTGTTGCTGATGCAGAAATCTTTCGAAAAAAAGAAGCACTTTTGCAGGGGAAATCCTTTGTTGATTATGGGTTTTGGGGTGCACTGGTACATACAAATGAAGATGCACTGGTGGGAATGGACAAAGAAGGTGCACTTGCTTTCAAATGTTTTATGTGTGATCCGGGGAAGGGCTATACAGAACTGCGGCTTACGGAGATCGAGAAGGTGCTGATCAGGCTTAAAACATTTAATGGTTTAGCCGGGTTCCATTGTGAGGACTATGAAATGATAAAAACGCTGGAAACAGCAAAAATCGCGGCAGGAAAAATTTCGCGTAAGGATTATTTGGAAGCTCGTCCACCGGAAGCTGAAATAAAGGCCGTACGGGCAATTCTTTCACTGGTGCGCAAAACGGGCGGCAAAGCGCATATCTGTCACGTATCTCATCCGGCAGTGGCTGCGCTTATCAAAAAAGCAAAGGTCGAAGGGTTAGGTGTGACAGCTGAAACCTGTATGCATTATCTGCTTTTTACGGAGCGAGATCTTATCGATAAAGGTACGCTTTTTAAGTGTTCACCACCTTTACGGACAGCGGAAGATGCAGAAGAACTCTGGCACTATGTGCTTGATGGAACGATTGACTGTATTTGTTCCGACCATTCACCGGCAAAGTTTGAGGAAAAAGCAGAGGATGGGCCTTGTGGAACATTTGGCGCCTGGGGCGGCATTAGCGGTGTGCAGTCCGGAATGCAGACTTTTTGGAACTATGCCGTGAATAAAAAGCACGTATCGCCTTCACTGCTGGCAAAAGCACTATGCGCAAACCCTGCACGGATTTTTGGTATCTATGGACAAAAAGGTGCTATTAAAGTGGGCTTTGATGCAGATTTTGTGGTACTTGATGCAGAGGCTGACTGGGAAATTACAGCAGAATCTTTGGCATATAAAAATAAAATATCGGCGTTCTGCGGACAAAAAGGTAAGGGGCTGCCTGTCATGACGTTTGTGCGCGGCAGACTTGTTTGTAAAAATGGAAAAATCGAAGCATCCGGTACAGGGATGCTTCTTCGTAAAAATTAAAATAGGAGCGATAAAATAAAATGAAAATAGTGATTATAGAACCGCTTGGAATCAGCGAAGAAAAAGTACAGCGGCTGACAAAAAATATTCTTGGTGAAAAGACAGAAATTCTATATTATAATACAATACCGAAAAATGATGATGAAACAATAAAGCGGGCACAGGGAGCGGCTGTTGTCATGCTTGCCAATATGCCGTTTAAACAGAATATACTGGAAAAATGTCCGGAGCTAAAGCTTTTGACAGTAGCTTTTACTGGTGTTGATCATGTCGACATGGAGTATTGTAAAGCAAAAAATATTATGGTGTGCAACTGCTCCGGTTACGCAAATGAAGCAGTAAGTGAACTTGTTTTTGGCATGGCGATTGCGCTTTATCGTAAATTGACAGACTGTGATAAGGCTGTACACAGCGGTAAAACAAGAGCTGGACTTATCGGAAGCGAGCTTTGCGGTAAAAAATTCGGCATTGTGGGAGTTGGAGCAATCGGGATGAAAACAGCAAGGCTTGCACAGGCTTTTTGCTGCGAAGGATATGCCTATAGTCATACAGCAAAAGAAATAACGGGTGTGAAGTTTGCTGATATGAAT
>DCFY01000101.1:7421-9061 GCA_002315155.1 Megamonas sp. UBA1792 | reverse complement strand
GCAGCTGATATTTTCTCACAACTTTTCCGTTATTTGCATATTGAGCCTTCAAGTGATCCGTTCTCTGATATGGATAAGCAGCATAAGGAAGATCCAGAAAAACTTACAGAATCGCTGCATAAAGAAAGACCGCAGGGAAAGGTTATTATACCGGATCTGAGCGGAAAGAGCCTCAGTGAGGCAACGCAGGAACTTTCGGATATTGGTATTACAATCAATGCAGAAGGAACGGGAATTGTTGCTGGACAAAATATTGCAGCAAATACGCTTGTGGATACAGGAACCGAAGTTACAGTATATTTCAAAGCAGAATGAAACTTATAGAAAAATGAAATAGCGAAAAGGAGTGTCGTAGTTACGATGCTCCTTTTATATATAAGAATTTCATAAAACGGAAAGTATTATATGAGGGCTTTTGGACTAAAATCTTGTTTACTATTAAAAAAGGAAAAAATAAGGTTTTTTCTGTGTGAAAATATGTTAAAATATAATTGACTCTTCAGAAAAATTACAGTTTATGATGAGCTTTTTGATAAAACGAATTGTTTTGTTTCACAAAAAACTTGACTAACTAAATTAAATTTTTCACAAATAATAAACAACAGGAGTTTTCAATATAAAGTAGAATAGATAAATTAGATAAAATACAAGAACCCAAAAACGGCAGAGATTTATAGGGATTTTATAAAGGAGAATTGGCTAGATGAAAACAGAGCAGGGACTTGTCATTGAGGTGGTGGGGAAAATTGCGCGGATACAGGTCGGGCGTCACAACGATTGTACGAGTTGTGGTGCCTGTCCATCGAGCCAGCATATTATCATTGCAGCAAACAATGATGTCGGGGCGAAAGTTGGCCAGCGTGTGACTTTTGAACAGAAAGAAGTCAACATTCTGCAAGGAGCCTTCATGGTATTTGCAATGCCGATCATTGCGGCATTTATCGGCGCAGTACTGGGGAGATTTATTGGTGAAAGCTGCGGTTATGATCTTACCTATGCCACAATTGCTGGTGGAAGTGTACTGTTTTTGCTATCACTTGCGGGTATAAAATTTTTTGATCGGGCGGTGGCAAGAGATCAATCGACAAAACCAGTCATTGTCAGTATTTTGTCATAAGTAAAAGTGTCAAAGAAATTTGTGATAAAAAGGCAGCAGAGTTGTGACTCTTATCGTAAATTTCAGCAACTATAATGTAAGATTAAAAATGTTAATATGAGGTGATATTCATGTTCAAGAGTTTTCTCGGAGGGATTCATCCGAAAGATGGCAAGCAGTATACGATGGATAAGGCTATTGAAACACCAGCATTGCCGGAGCAGGTCGTTATCCCGATGGGCCAGCATATCGGGGCGCCGTGTACACCGACGGTGAAGGTGGGTGACCATGTTAAAAAAGGCCAGCTTATCGGTACAAGCGAAGCCTTTATGCATGCCAATATTCATGCATCGCTTTCCGGCGATGTCGTAAAGATTGATATGATGCCGCATACAGGCAAGATTACATGTCCGGCAATCGTTATTAAAAGCGATGGACTGGATGAATGGGTAGACGGACTACCGCTCGATCGTGATTGGAAGACGATGGACACAACAATGATTCTTGATGCGATTAAGCAGGCTGGGATTGTTGGTCTTGGGGG
>DCFY01000101.1:0-7156 GCA_002315155.1 Megamonas sp. UBA1792 | reverse complement strand
GCAACCTTCCCAGCACACATCAAGCTCATGCCTAAAAAGCCGGTTGATGTGCTTATCATTAATGGTGCAGAATGCGAACCGTATCTGACAGCTGATTATCGACTTATGCTGGAGCAGACAGAACGCATTGTTACAGGCGTAGAAATTTTACAGAAACTTCTTGGTGTAAAGAAATGTTTTATCGGTATAGAGGATAATAAACCGGAAGCGGTTGAGGTCTTACACAAGGCTTTTAGTGACACGAATGTTGAGGTTGTTAAACTTCAGACGAAATATCCGCAGGGTGCAGAAAAAATGCTGATCAAGGTTCTGACGAATCGTGAGGTTCCATGCGGTGGACTGCCAATGGATGTCGGTGCAGTTGTCCAGAATGTTGGAACGGCAGCGGCGATTGCGGATGCTGTTGTACATGGTGTGCCAATTATTGAGCGCGTTACGACGGTGTCGGGCGATGCCATCAAGGAACCGAAAAATCTCCTGTTACGCGTTGGTATGACTTTTCAGGCTGCAATCGATTATTGCGGCGGTTTTAGTGAAACACCGGAGAAGCTGCTTGCTGGCGGGCCAATGATGGGAATGGCGCAGTTTACGTCGGAAGTTCCTGTAATGAAGGGAACTTCGGGCATACTTGCGCTTAAAAAAGAAACGGTGGAAAGTGGACAGGAATCGCCGTGCATTCGCTGTGGACGCTGTGTTGTCGCCTGTCCGATGGGCCTTGTGCCAAGTATGCTCAGTATTCTGAGTGAACGTCACGAGTTTGCCAAGGCAAAGGAAGAATATGGGCTTTTCAATTGCGTGGAATGTGGTTGTTGTACGTATACATGTCCGGCGAAGCGCAATATTGTTCAATATGTGAAATACGCAAAAGCAGAAAATCAGGCACAAGCAGCTAGAGAAAAAGCTAAGGCCGCGAAATAGTAGGAGATGGAATAAATGAGTCTGGAAAGTAATATGCAGAAAAATCAAGTAAATCAAAGCGCGGCAGAGGAAGTCCGGTTTGCCGTCTCGGCTTCACCTCATATAAGGTGTGACGAGTCTATTTCCAAGATCATGTGGCATGTCAATCTGGCTCTTGCACCGGCAGCAATCTTTGCTGTATGGTATTTTGGTGTGCCAGCGCTTATTAATATGGTTGTCGGTATGGTATCCGCAGTGCTTTGCGAATACCTCTGTGAACGTTTTAGCGGCAGACGGGATACTTCTTTTGATGGCAGTGCCTGTCTTACAGGTCTGCTCATTGCAATGTCGATGTCGCCAGTATTGCCGGCATACATGATTGCTATTGGATCTTTTATCGCAATCGTTATAGCAAAGCAGTCGATGGGCGGCCTTGGATTTAATATCTTTAACCCGGCCCATATTGGTCGGGCCGCACTTATGGTCTCATGGCCAGTAGCAATGACGACCTGGACACAGATGCAGACGGCAACGGTCGACGCTGTTACGAGTGCGACACCGTTAAATATTTTGAAGCAGCAGGGTTATGATCAGCTTGTTGCCACCTTTGGTGGCACGGCACCGATGTACAAGGCGATGCTTCTCGGTACTCGTAACGGCAGTCTTGGCGAAACATCAACGATTCTGCTGCTGCTTGGTGGAGCATATCTTCTCTATCGCGGCTATATTAACTGGCATGTACCTGTCTGCATGATCGCAACAGTTGGCGTGCTGACCTGGGTATTCGGTCCGGCTGGTCTCTTTACAGGTGACCCGATTTTTCATATGATGGCAGGTGGTCTTATCATCGGAGCCTTCTTCATGGCAACAGATATGGTAACTATCCCAATCACGATTAAGGGGCAGATAATCTTTGCTGTCGGGGCTGGTGCGATTACGGTACTGATTCGTCTTGTTGGTGGCTATCCTGAAGGTGTATGTTACTCAATTCTTCTTATGAATGCTGTAACACCGCTTATTGATCGCTTTGTAAAACCACGGATTTTGGGATCAGGAGGGCATAAAGATGGCAAATGAAGAAAAGAAAGAGCAGCCTATTTTTAAAGTAGCAGTGAATCTCATTATGGCTTGTCTTATCTCTGGCTGTGTTATCGGCAGTGTCTACTATGTAACGGCGCCGGTTGCGGCACAAAAAGCGGAGATGATGAAACAGCAGTCTATGAAGGATCTTGTAAAGGATGCAGATTCCTTTAAGGAGGTTCAAGGCAAGAATAAATGGTTTGCCGCGGAAAAAAGTGGTAAGGTTGTTGCTTATGTAGTTCCAGGTGAAAGTAAAGGTTATGGGGGTCCAATTACCATGCTTGTAGCGGTCGGTGTCGATGGCAAAGTTATCGACTATACAATTCTTACGAGTAATGAAACACCAGGTCTTGGTGATAATGCGGCTAAGGAGCCTTTCCGTAATCAGCTCAAGGGAAAATCGGCGGATAAGCTCAAAGTTGTTAAGGACCCATCAAATAAAGAAAATGTGCAGGCAATGACTGGTGCAACAATTTCATCCAAAGCTGTAACCAAGGCTGTTGAACAAGCAGTCGAAGAAGTCGTGCAGTTTACGGGAGGGAAATAAAATGAAAGATTTATGGAAAATTTTCAGTAAAGGTCTATTGGATGAAAATCCGATTTTTATTCTGGCATTGAGCTTGTGCCCGGCACTTGCTGTTACGACAACGGTTTTAAATGGTTTGACGATGGGCCTTACGGTACTCTTTGTTATTACGACGAACAATGTCGTCGTATCAATTACGCGCCGATGGATCAATCAGAAGGTCCGTGTTCCGGTCTATATTACATCAATCGCGACCATTGTAACGGTAGCACAGCTCGTCATGCAGGCATATTTCCCAGACCTTTATAAGGCTTTGGGCATTTACCTTGCACTTGTCGTCGTGTTTGCAATTATCCTTGCGCGGGCAGAGGTATTTGCATCGAAAAATGGTGTGGTTCGCTCCTTCTGTGATGGCTTTGGTATGGGGTGCGGTTTTACACTTGCCATGCTTTCTATTTCCATTATTCGTGAGCTTTTGGGTAATGGTACGATTTTAGGATATTCTGTATTTGGGGCGTCTTACAATCCGGCGCTCATTATGATTCTGCCGCCAGGAGCGTTTATTCTTATTGGCTATATGATTGCCGGTATCAAGAGCTATAATGCGCGCAGAGAAGCGAAGCGCTTAAAGGAAGGTGAAGCATAATGGGTGATTATCTTACACTATTTATCGGTGCAGTTGTTGTGAACAACTTTGTATTGACAAAATTTCTTGGACTCTGTATATTTTTTGGGGTGTCGAAGAGCTTTGATGCTTCAGTTGGTATGGGGATGGCGGTAACAGCGGTCATGACGCTCAGCTCAATTCTGGCATGGCTCATGTATAATTTTATTCTTGTACCGTTCAATCTCACATTTCTCTCAACGATTGTTTTTGTTGTGCTCATTGCGAGCTTCGTTCAGCTGCTTGAACTTATCATTAAAAAGCAGGCACCAGCGCTCTATAATATGTGGGGAATTTATCTCGTACTTATTGCGACGAACTGTATTGTTCTTGCTGTACCGCTGCTCAGTGTCGAATCCAGTTATTCTTTCCTCAAGAGCATTGTCTTTGCGATCGGTTCTGGTATTGGTTTTGCCGTAGCTATCGTTCTTATGGCAAGTCTGCGCGAAAAACTCGCCTATGCAGATGTGCCAAAGGCTTTGCAGGGAATGGGCATTGCATTTATACTTGCGGGGATGCTGTCCTTAGCATTTCTCGGATTTTCTGGCATGCTCTAATTTGAAATTACGGAAGGGATGAATAGATATGAATACGGCAATAATGATTCTTGTAGTCATGCTGGGTGTCGGGACAGTTTTTGGCTTTGTCCTTGCATTTGCCAATAAAAAGTTTGCAATGGAAGAAAATCCTCTGATTCATGAGGTCGATGAAGTTTTGCCTAAAGGACAGTGTGGTGCCTGTGGCTATGCAGGCTGTGCAAAATACGCAGAAGCTGTCGTTGAAAAAGAAGACGTTCCACCAAATCTCTGCGTACCGGGTAAGGCTGCTGTAGCAGCAAAGGTTGCTGAGCTCACGGGTAAAAAGGCAGAAGCGACCGAAGAACGTATTGCACATCTCAAGTGCCGCGGCACAAAAACAGCTGCACATGCAGATTATATCTATAAGGGTATCCATGATTGTTCTGCGGCAAAACTTATTCAAGGCGGGCCGAAGGGCTGCAAGTTTGGCTGCATCGGTTTTGGCAACTGTGTAAGTGTATGTCCTTTTGGTGCACTCAGCATGGGAGACGATGGACTGCCGATTGTCGATAGGGACCTCTGCACGGGCTGCGGCAAATGTGAAGAAACGTGTCCACAGCACATCATTGAGCTTGTATCACCAGAAGCAAAAGCCATTGTAAGCTGCAACTCGCATGATAAAGGTATAATTGCTCGCAAAGTCTGTACGAGTGCCTGTATTGGCTGTGGCCTCTGTATGCGTAATTGTACACATAGTGCAATAAAAATCGAAAACAATCTTGCTGTTGTGGATACGAAGATTTGTCGTGAGCAGTGCGAGGAAGCAACGTGTCTGGCAAAATGTCCGACAAAAGCCATTGAGTCGTTTAGCAAGCAAGAAACAAAAATAGAAAAAACTGCATAAAAATATGGGATGCTGCTACGGCAGTATCCCATATTTATGGTAGGAAAAAACAATTATTGAATGGAATAGAATGATGATGCGAAAAGAACAATTCTACGGTTTGTGTATGGTTATTGTATCTATGTTTTTTATGGGTGGCTGTGGTCAGCAAAGTGTGAGCTATGAAAAAAGTCATATTGTCATGGATACAGTTGTTACCCTGAGTGCGACAGGGCCGCAGGCGAAGGCCGCGGTGGAGGAAAGCTTTGATCGTTTGAGAGAGCTGGAAGAAATGGCAAGCCCAAACATAGAGACAAGTGATGTTGCAAAACTGCGTGAGGCAGCAGGGGAAAATTTTGTGCCATTGCATGATGAGGTTTATTACATGCTTGTGGTATCGCAGCAGTATGCGGAGCTAAGCGATGGTGCATGGGATGTTACAATGGGGCCCATTATAAATCTTTGGGGTATCGGAACGGATGCACAACGCATCCCGACAGATGATGAAATTAAGAAAAAGCTGCAACTGGTTGACTATCATAAATTGCTTTTGCGGGAAGCAGACAAGAGTGCAATGCTCATGGAAAAAGGTATGGAAATTGACCTTGGTGGTATTGCCAAGGGATTTGCTGCAGATGAGGTACGCAAGATTTATAAGAAATACAAGATAGAAAATGGTCTTATCAATCTTGGTGCAAGCACGATGTATGCTATTGGCAAAAACAAAGACGGTAAACCGTGGACTGTTGGTATTAAGCACCCACGCAAGGATGACAGGAATACGTATCTTGGTGTCATTCATCTTGAGGAAGAGGCCCTTTCGACATCTGGTGACTACGAGCGTTTTTTTGAAGAAAATGGCAAACGCTATCATCATATTTTTGATCCGAAGACAGGTTATCCGGCTGATAGCGGTGCAATGAGTGATACAATCGTCATTGGCGGTGATGTCACGGATTGTGGAATGCTGTCTGATCTTTTGTCGACAACGGTATTTATTCTTGGTCCGGAAAAAGGAATTGCGTTTATTGCAACTCTGCCAGATGAAATGGGTTGTGCGATTACGACGAAGGATGGACAAATTTATACGACAAAGGATTTCTCAAAGCGCATACTGGATTTGCATGAGGATTTCAGATTTAGCTCCCATTAAAAAGGGAGCTTTTCTATTCGCAAGGGATAATGTTATAAAACTAGAATGATGTAAATGGAACAGTATACAATAAATAGAACTGGGTAAATAAATGAAGAACAAAGGCAAAAAAGTCACAAAATATCAGACCGTATCAGTCATCCAGTTTGAAAAACCTGGTAATTTTTTTATGTGAGGAACGGTAAGGTTCGCAACAAAGCCAATAGCGATACCAGTGGCGATGCCAACAAGAGCAAGAACAGGCAAATAAAGCCAGAGGAGTGGACTTTGGATAACCGTGACTGCAACAGTGAGCTGTCCGACATTATGGAAGAAAGCTCCGACTGCACTTACACCGATAATACTGAACTTGTCCTGCCCTAGTTTCTTGACGGCAAGCATAGCTATAAAGCTTAGCAGGCCGCCAGCAAGACTGTAGATAAAGATTGTCGGGCCACCGCCGAACATAGTTGCGAGCATAATTCGTATAAAAAGAACGAGCAATGCATCGCGCCAGTGCGGCATTGTGTAGAGTGCGATGACGGTAATGAGATTGGCAAGACCGAGCTTGGCACCGGGTGCGATGAAAGGGACCGGGAGCATGCCTTCAATGACAAAGAGAGCAAGTGACTGCGCGACAAGCAGTCCGAGAAAGACGGTGTGAAAGGTTTTATTCATAAGTGAGATGCTCCTCTTCAAAATGCTGGAATAATGTCATCATTGTTGCTGTTTTTGTCCGTTTTGACTTCAATCATAAGCTTATGTGGCAGGCAGACGACCGTTTGACCAGGTTTTGCAATAAATCCCATATTGATGCAGATCTGATCCGGGCAATCCGCATCAATAATACCAATTGCAGCATCTTTGATCTCAACAACGTTGCTGCCTTGTGTGGTATTGATGGTAAATCTTGTTGTTCCGTGGTGAGCAGAAAGTGGCACGGTTTTATAAAGCCTGCCATCCAGTGTAATCTCTGCATACGTTGTGCTATATTGTTCGGTTTGCTTGCTGCCGATAAACAGCTCGGGGAGAAAGGAAAGGCAGATAAGCAGAGCGATGAGAATAATATCCCATTTTTTGAACATAGCTGAGAGGCTCCTTTTTTAGTGTTTACGTTTATTATACGCTATTTACAGATGTGCGGGCAATATAAGATCCAGTGTAAGTATTGTAGAATTAATCTTTTATTGTAATAAAAATCTTTTCATTTTAAGCGTAACGATGTAAAATAAATAGGTGAAAATCTTAATCAAAACACAACTGAGATTCAGCAGGGAACCGTCGGCTGAATCTTATTTTGCGATATTTTTTAGGGAGTGGAATGAAAATGCCGAAACGTGCAGTATGGGCAGAAATTGATTTAGCGGCGATAAGACACAATATCAGGGAGATCAGAAAAAAAAGACATGGAGTGGCAAAGTTCTGCGCCGTCATCAAGGCAAATGCTTATGGACAT
>DCFY01000150.1:10670-12564 GCA_002315155.1 Megamonas sp. UBA1792 | reverse complement strand
CATCCTGCTGCGATAAAAACTCATGTACAACGGATATGCTGAGTATCCGATTGACACTTTCCTTTAGCGCCGCCTTTACCTCCTGTGATTTTGTCCGCCGCGATTGAAGCCGCAGCAAGCTGGCAATCGTTTGCAAATTATTCTTTACGCGATGGTGTATTTCCTGAATAACTGCTGACTTTATGAGAATCTCCTTATCTTTTTTCCGTATATCCGTAATGTCAGAAACGATCACAACACGTCGAAGAAGATTCCCACCATCCTTAATTGGTATATTCCGCTGCACAAGAATCAGTTCGCCTGCTTCAAGTTCCTTTTCATAGGGCCGATGGCTTGCGATGGTTTCTTTCGTAATATGCATTGTTAACTGACGATCAAACATATGATAACCGATGAGGTTGCCAACGCCGAGCACTTTATAAATCCGCACAGCCGCCGTATTCGCAAAAATAATACGATTATATTTATCCGTAATAATAATCCCATCACTTGCTGATAAAGACCGATACATATCCTTATCCAATACTTTTCGCGCATTTACAAGAACTACACAAGCTGTTTCTAAAAGTTGCTGATATCCATCGGTTTTCAGCTCCTCAGAATTCGTTTCAAAGCTCACGACAGCAATGACCGTAGAACCATCATGTATCGCATATGTGTACATATCGATGCTAAGTCCCCAGTCCCACTCACGTTTCCCCTTAATCGGCTTGCCTGTCCTCATTGTATATTCAACAAGAGGTTCTTCCTGTTTTCGAATAAACCGCCCCGCTTCGCTAAGTGTTGCTGGACTAAATGTTGTATGTGGCTTTTCGTGTCCGATGACCAGCAGCCTGTTCGGGTCGCGGGTCTGCACGTATATGCTCAAATGCGCATGTGCCAAATCTGCAATAAATGGGAAACATACACTAATTCGTTTCAATATTTCACATTGCATAGCCGTTAGATTTGTATGCTGACGACAATAGGCTACTAATTTTTCCATACTCATTCCCCCAATTCTTATTTTCACATTATCGGTGTAAATTCCTTTCACCTTTCGGCTATTTTATAATAATATATTGTATACAAAATAAAATGAAGAACAAATTCGTTCTCTTGTACGCTATACAGGCCATCGCTGCCAGATAACACCAAAAACGTATTCATTCTCCATTGAATGAGTCATTTATTCTTCTTTCGTAATAAGTTTCAGGTTAGGTATAGCATTCAAATAAAGATCGGAAAAATCATCAACTAAACTCTGATAATAGCCCCGACAGCCAATCATTGCAGCATTATCTGTACAGAGTATCTGCTCCGGATAAAAGAACTGGATTTCTGCATCCGCTGCTGCCGTTCGCAGTGCTTCTTCAAGAGAACTGTTCGCGGCAACACCGCCAGCAAGCACAAGCGTATCAAGTCCTGCCTGTTTGACCGCCTGAACAGCCTTTTCAACGAGTACAGCCACAACTGCTTTCTGAAAAGATGCCGCAACATCCGCACAATTAATCTCAACACCTTTTTGCTTCATGCTATTAAGATAATTCAGCACAGATGATTTTAATCCACTGAAGCTAAATTCAAAATTTCCTTTTTCCCGAAGCGCTTGGGGAAAATCAATTGCATCCGAATTCCCCTGCTGTGCCAGCTTATCAATCTGAGGCCCGCCTGGGTATGGCAGTCCCATGACACGCGCCACCTTATCAAAGGCTTCGCCAGCTGCATCATCCCGTGTCTGACCCCAGAGCTCAAACGAATTGTAGCCTTTCACATGAATAAGTGATGTATGCCCACCCGATACGACAAGTGCCATAAATGGCGGCTCAAGATTTGGTGTGCTTAAAAAATTCGCAAATATATGCCCTTCCATATGATTGACTCCGATAAGCGGTACATCAAGCGAAAATGCTAA
>DCFY01000150.1:1550-10395 GCA_002315155.1 Megamonas sp. UBA1792 | reverse complement strand
GCCTTTGCCGCTGACACACCTACAAGAAGTGCTCCGACAAGCCCTGGGCCATAGGTTACCGCAATCTGATCAATCTCAGTAATCTTCACTTCCGCCTTGCGCAAAGCTTCATCGATTACCGGCATAATATTTATAATATGCTTACGTGAAGCAATCTCCGGCACAACTCCGCCAAACTTCTGATGCACTGGTATCTGCGTAGAAATTATATTCGATAATACCCTGCGCCCACCACGAAGGACAGCAGCGGATGTCTCATCACAGCTTGACTCAATCGCCAAGGTCAGACAATTTTCTTCTTCCTTCAAAACAAAACCCCCATCTATAACTTCGTCAGCCACATAATCATGGCATCCTCTTTATTATCTTCATAATAACCCTTGCGCAGTCCAACACTCTTAAAACCCATTTTTTCATAAAGTTTCCGTGCCACAGTATTGGATGGCCGTACCTCCAGTGTCATTGCCGTAATACCTTTTTCCTTAACGACCCGGATAAGCTCTACCATCATCTTCCTTCCAAGTCCCATATTACGATGTACTGGTGCTATTGCTACATTCATGATATGTGCCTCATCGGCAACAAGCCAGGTACCAGCATAGCCAATAATCTCATTCTCCTCAAGTGCTAGCAGATAGTAAGCGTCTTTATTCACTGCTGCTTCCCAAAAAGACTGCCTGGACCAGGGCATCCCAAAAGATGCTTTTTCTACAATTTCGACACTGGCAGCATCTTCTTTTACCATTTTTCGAAAAGTTATCATAACTCTGCCTTCTTATGACGCTGTTCCCAAAGAACCTCAGCTTCCGACCGGCGGATATAGATCGGCTCGATATCCATGACATTATCGTACTGTCCTGCTACAAGCTTTTTCAAACCAAGCACAGCAACATTTGCCGCTCGCGGCATAACCATATGTGGCAAACCACAAAAAACATTCTTGCCAGCTGCCTTGATTACAGCCGCCCTTTTCTGAACAATATCACCGACAAAGACAACGGGCTGGTCCATTGCTTCACATTTTTTGACAATCTTTTCAAAAGAATCAACGATAACCGGACAAACCTCTTGCATTTTATCATCCTGCCAACTGTAAAGACCAGCATAGGCATTTCCCTTCTGTGCATCAAGAAGAGCTGCAATATAAATGCCAGGCACAGCATAGTGATAGGCCAAAGCCTCCAATGTCGATACTCCCATAATTGGCAAATTCAAAGCATAAGCCAAGCTTTTTGCTGTCGCAAGACCAATACGAAGTCCCGTAAAGGAACCAGGGCCAATACTAATGGCAATACCATCAAGCTCGTCCTTTGACATCTTCGCCATCATCAGCACTTGTTTGATATGCGGCATAAGTACCTCGGAATGTGTAAGTTTTGTCTGTAGTATAATCTCAGCTATCAATTTATCTTCTGAAGCGACAGCTACACTTGAAACAAGTGTTGATGTATCCAATGCTAAAATCGGCAAGATTTCTCCAGCTCCTCATAAAATTTTTGATTTTTTTCTCCATGCAGCGAAACTGTAATCATCCGCTCATCTTCTTTTCCTGTACGATCAAGTTCTATATGAATATAGTCTTCCGGTAAACAATCAATGAATTTATCTGACCACTCAATAATTACAACGTCATCCACAGCTTCACTATATTCATAAAAACCGATCTCATCAAGCTCGTCTTCAGTCTCCAAGCGATAAAGATCAAAATGATGAAGTACACAATCACCTTCATAAATATTCATCAGATTAAATGTCGGGCTAGTGACTTCTTCCTGAATATGCAGAGATTTTGCCAACCCTTGAACAAACAACGTTTTACCTGCACCAAGATCCCCATCCAGACACAAAACAAGACCAGGTACGACCTTCCTGCCAATCGACTCAGCCCAAGCACTCGTCTCAGCTGGATTCTTCGTCTGTATTTTAAACATACTATCTCTCCTGTTTTTCTCTTAAAAATAAATTGTACCACATATTTATGCACAAATAAATATAAATCATTTTATTTTTATAATCAATAATTATTATTTTATAATAGTAAAAATTAAATAAGTGCGTATAAGTTATTTATTTGAAGATAACATAAGCATACCGTTTGTAATCAATTTATTTAGCGTTTTCTCACTATTTCCATTTACCAAATAAACCCTTATAATAAAGCCATAGAAAGTACCGCATATGAGCAATGAACGCTCTTGGTACACTTTAAATTTTGGAGGGTTTTTATATGAAAAAATATGTTTGCAGTATCTGTGGTTACGTGTATGAAGGTGAACAACCGCCTGTAGAATGTCCTATTTGTAAAGCACCTGCTTCTAAATTTATAGAACAATCTGGTGAAATGGTTTTTGCCGATGAACACCGCGTAGGTATCACCGATGGTATCGATCCCAAAATCATCGAAGGGCTCCAGCAAAACTTTACAGGTGAATGCTCTGAAGTTGGCATGTATCTTGCTATGAGTCGTGTTGCCGATCGAGAAGGTTATCCGGAAATTTCTGAAGCTTTCAAACGCTATGCTTTCGAAGAAGCTGAACATGCTTCCAAATTCGCTGAAATTCTCGGTGAAGTCCTCACTTCCAGCACAAAGAAAAATCTTGAAATGCGTGTTGCTGCAGAACAGGGCGCCTGTGCTGGTAAAAAAGATCTCGCCACACTGGCAAAGCAGCAGAATCTCGATGCAATCCATGATACTGTCCATGAAATGGCAAAAGATGAAGCCCGTCATGGTGCCGGCTTCAACGGCTTACTAAATCGCTATTTCAGTAAATAATCACATAGATTTTTTTGAAGCGCTGGTGCAGATTATTTGCTTCAGCGTTTCTTTTTACAAAAAATTGCTACAGCCTAATATGTGTAATATACACATAAAGCTGTAGCAATTTTTATTGCTTATTTAATTACCATAACCGGAATTGGTGATTCTTCAACAACCTTCTGGCTTACACTACCAATAAGTGCGCCCTTGAAAAGTCCTAGTCCACGGCTTCCCATAATGATGATATCACTTTGCTTTTCCCGAGCAACCTTGAGAATTGCTTTTGGAATATTACCCGTTTCCACATGCTTTTCAGCTTTGATTTCCTGCGGAACCTTTTCCCAAATGCGGTCAAATACAATATGACTTGGAATATCTTTGTTTATATTACTTGCCACATAAACAAAATCCAAATCTGCATTGCATTTCTGTGCAAAGAAAATGGCTTCATCAACCGCTTTGCATCCATTAACGGATCCATCAACCGGGACAAGAATTTTCTGGATTTTTCCCATAACATTACCTCCCAACGAGCTCTATTCTTCTGCCATATATATTTATTTCGCGATAAGTTATAAAACCCCTTTTTTTAACGGACTATTTTAGAAAATTTTATTTAATCATTACAAGGTGCCGCCGGCTTCTTCAAATATTGTCCAACAATTTTAACTGCACAATAATCGCCACACATTGAACAGGCTTCCTCTCCAGCATTGTTACGAGCACCACGTTTTACTGTCGCCTTTTCCGAATCAATCGCAAGATCAAGCTGTGCTTTCCAGTCAAGGACCTTACGTGCTTTTGCCATCTTACGATCCCATTCTTTTGCGCCGGGAATACCTTTTACAATATCCGCAGCATGCGCTGCAATACGGCACGTGATGACACCTTCATGAACATCCTCGATTGTCGGTAATGCAAGATGTTCTGCTGGTGTTACATAACAAAGAAAATCCGCACCGCTTGCCGCCGCAAGCGTACCGCCGATAGCTGCCGTAATATGATCATATCCTGGCGCAATATCCGTTACAAGTGGTCCCAACACATAAAACGGCGCATTATGACAGAGCTGTTTTTGCAGCTTTATATTCGCCTCAATCTGATCATATGGTACATGCCCAGGTCCTTCGACAATGACCTGAACACCACGTTTCCATGCACGATCTGTAAGCTCACCAAGTGTAATAAGCTCCTGTATCTGTGCTCTGTCAGTCGCATCCGCAAGGCAGCCTGGGCGCAGACCATCGCCAAGACTTATTGTTACATCATATTTTTCGCAGATGTCAAGAATTTTATCATAGTTTTCATAAAGAGGATTTTCTTTGTTATTATGCAGTATCCATCCTGTAATAAAGGAACCTCCGCGGCTTACAACATCCATTACACGATCTTCTTCGCGCATACGATTAATTGCTTCCATTGTTACACCACAATGAATTGTCATGAAGTCAGCACCGTCACGTGCCTGTTCTTCAATGGTTTCCAAAAGATCTTCTGCTGTCATGTCAACAACTGCACCATGTTCCTTAATAGCACGTACAGTTGCCTGATAAATTGGTACGGTTCCAACCATGATTGTTGAACGTTCAATAATCCGTTGCCTCGATAAATCTATATTATCCCCTGTACTCAGATCCATTACGGCATCTGCGCCGCATTTTATTGCTTCATCAAGCTTCAAAAGCTCCGGTTCGATATTCGGAAATGTGCTTGATGTACCAATATTCGCATTAACCTTCGTCGACAGGCCTTCACCAACACCACGAGGTATAAGCGATTTATGATTTACATTTGCACATATCGCAACTGTTCCCCTTGCTACGCGTTCACGCAGGACTTCTACGTCCATCTTTTCCTGTGCTGCAACAATCTTCATGGCATCCGTTATTTTTCCCTGACGAGCTAATTGCATCTGTGTTGCCATTACAAACCCTCCTTAAAATTATACAAAAATAAGCCATCCAGCATATAAACAGGATGGCTCAACAAACAAAACCACCACTTCCCTACGCAGGTATTACCCAAACAGGTTCCAAGGGTCGACTCTTCATCTCTCAGCTTTCGCTCCCCCAGTGGAAAATATGAAATTCTCTATGTATTATTCTAACAAACTCACCTAGATATTGCAATAGCTCTTACTTTAAAAACTCCGTCATTCTTTTCAGCGGCTCACTTGTATCCATGTGCCCCGCAATAGTTTCAACCGATTTACCTTCTACGAGTATCTGTACTGCCTTCACTTCCGGAAACTCCGTAAGCGTGTCAACAATCGATCCAACAAGCATGAGTTCACCTGTCGAACCGCCCGTGAACTTCTTTACAAGTTCTTTACTGAAATCAACCTTTGCTATACCGTCTTTAACTTTTACACTTTTAAGTTTTGCATCTTTCGGAATAATACTGACTTCCTTTTTATCTCCAGTTCCTTCCATAAGTGCCTGCATTGCTGCTGTATACTTATCTGCGGTTTCGATCTTTTTCTTTACAGCGATCAGCTTTGTTCCATCTTCATTTGGGAAATATACATTAATAGACATTGTTTGTGCTGTTACCTTTTCATTGTCCTTCTTTACTGCATCTTTCTCCTGCACTTGCTGACCCGATGAAGAATTCTGGTTCTCTACTGTTTTTGTATCCTTATCACATCCTGCACTTATTAATAAAGCCATAAGCATTGATCCTACAGCTATCAACTTCAAACTCCGTCTCATATCTCTGCCACCCCTTCTTTATTCCATTCTACACTCAGATTCCTGTATCCGTAAAGAATTTTCCTATTCCTTTACAAATGCCTACAGCAATATTATTTTGAAAATTCTCTGATACAAGCAATGATTCTTCATTATAATTTGATATAAATGCCATTTCCACGAGTACAGCTGGTACGTTCGAATGCTTCATAACATAAAAATTCGCTTCTGGCGTCCCGCGATCAAGCAATCCTATCTTTTCAATCACACTATGCTGTATATCCTGTGCAAGAAGAGCATCATAGTCATTTTTAGGATAATAATACGTTGCCGTACCATGTGCCTGTGGATTTGAAAAAGAGTTTGCATGTATACTTACAAATATTTTCATATCTGGCGTCCGAGCACCCACATCAACACGTGCCTGCAGCTCCTGACGATCTGTTGCATCTGTGCCATAAACATCCCGATCATCTTCTCGTGTCATAACAACACGGGCACCAGAAGCTTCCAATATTCTCTTTACTTTTTTTGCTACAGCAAGTGTAACGTCCTTTTCCATTATTCCATTGGGTCCTACTGCTCCTGAATCACTGCCGCCATGGCCTGGATCAAGAACAATAACCTCTCCGGATACTCCAGAAACAGCACCGTCGGCTTTTACAGCACTCGTATTAATTTCAATGACAATACGAAAAGGCTTTTGGGTTTTTGCATCTTCTGGCAAAGTATATACCTTATAATTTTGCTTTTCAATATCCTTTGCTGCAATAATCTTAACCTGCATATCTGACTCATCTTGCTGACGAAGTGTCATATATCGGCCGAGTTTTCCATCCAGAGTAATATCTGGACGAACTTCGCCAATTTTTGTTTTTTTCAAGTTAAGAATAAGCTGCCGATGATTTTTATCATTTATCTGCACATCGTACTCTGCATCGTTCTTATTTAGTCCAATCTCAATTCGCAGAACATCCTGCTGCCCTTCACTTTTTACAACCTCATAGTGGAACTGATTAATCCTACAGTTTCCCCTTGAACTGGCAAAACAAGTTACCTCAACAAAAATCATACACATCAACAACACAAAAAGAAATACCTTTTTTGGCAAAACAAACACCCCTATCCATACCCCATATCTCTATTACGTTTTCAACTGATGCCATCATCTGACGTCTACTTATTATCTTCTTGCAAACCTTGCTGAAGATTCTCCGCTTCTTTACGCGCTGCCCGTGTCATTTCCAGATCATAGACAATCTTCAACTTTAAATAATCACCTTCATTTATATTTTCTGGTAAATACTTTTTGGGAAACACAACCCTATCCTCAAGTTCACCAACAAGCAACACTGCTTTATTTCCTTCAAACCGATCAACAACTGCCTGCACCATTTTCTATTTCTCCTTTATTATATCATATGTCTTTCCATCACTTTGCACCGTGATCGTTCCATTTTGATCGGTACGATAGATTTTCATCTTGAGTTTTTTATACTTTTGTAATGTAGCTTCATGAGGATGTCCATATTCATTGCCCACCCCCAATGAGATAAGTACCGCATCCGGTGCCACCAGCTTCAAATACTTACTATTGGAAGATGTCTTACTCCCATGATGTGGTGATTTTAAAATATCGCTCTTAAGCTCTTTTCCATAGGTTTTCAGCATAAGTTCTTCGGACTCCGCTTCGCTGTCTCCTGTAAAGAGCATCGAAAACTTACAGTAAGTCAACTTTCCGACAATCGAATTACCATTAAGGTTATCACTGTTCTTTATCATTTCTTTTCTCGGATTAAACACTTTAAAAGATACTCCACCGCCAAAATCAAGTATATCTCCGTCATAAAGCTGTTTATAGGCAATTTTATTCATCTTGATGGTCTTTAAATAAGTACGATAAAGCTTAGTATTTGTAATCTGCCCATTATCATAAACTTCTTTTACTATAAAGTTTTTGAAAATCATATCAGCTCCACCCAAATGATCTGCATGTGGATGTGTAATAATGAGTTTATCAATTGTCGAGATACCTTCCTTTTTTAAAATCGCCAGCAATCGCTGCCTTTCATCGACATCACCGCTATCAATTATAATCACCTGCTCTGCTGTACGAATCAATAAAGCATCGCCTTGACCGACATCCAGCATTTTTATAGAAAGCGGTTTTTCCTGCAAAGCTGCTTTTGTCTCAAAGGGCTTGCTTATCGCACAACCACCGAGTACAGTTGCTGCAACAAGCAACAATACTGTAATGTATACGATTTTATCCCTCAAGCCAAAATTCCTCCTATAAAAACAAAACAGGCAGTACACGTACCTGCCCATTCAAAATTCATCTAAAATCGCACAAGACCAACACTAATACCTATTGCTGTATCGACCTGTACCATATACTTCTCCTGCAGCACCGTAATTTTTTCCTTTAATCTGTGCTTATCAAGCGTACGGAGTTGTTCCAGCAAAACCACTGAATCCCGTCCAAGCTGGCATTCCTTTGCTGGAAGTTCCACGTGTATAGGAAGCTTTCCTTTTGATATCTGTGCTGTAATAGCCGCAACAATAACCGTAGGACTATACCTGTTTCCTACATCATTTTGTATAATAAGAACTGGGCGTAACCCTCCTTGTTCGGATCCCACAACAGGGCTCAGATTTGCATAGTAGACTTCCCCGCGCTTTACAAGCATACTATTCACGTCCTGCCATCTCAGCAAATAAACCCTCTTCCGCTAAAGTTAAATTAATCGCTGCCATCTCTTCATAACCGCGCTTCATATTCTCAATAAAAGCACGATGCTTACAGTCTTCGATATAATTTCCCATTGCATCACGAACAAACTGACTGCGGCTTAATTTTTCCGTTGCTGCAAAAGAGTCAATTTCTTCCAGCATTCTTTCCGGTATACTAATCATAATCCGTTTCAACTCAGTCATTCATACACCCCCGCAGATATTTATCAAATACAATTTTAAGTATAAAATTTTTACGTTTAAATGTCAATTAAATAACCATTTTCATCTATCATAAAATATATTATTCATTATACGTTTTATTTAAAATATATCTGCCAATCCCTTCAGCAACGCCATCATTCCCAACAGAATCAACTGTATAATTGGCAAGTTCTTTTAGTGACATCTGCGCATTCCCCATAGCAAAGCTACAGCCTACGGCACGCATCATTTCCCGATCATTCTCTCCGTCACCAAAAGCAAAGCTGTCCGCTACCGGAATAGACAAATAATCCAACGCATGTTGGATTCCCGTAGCCTTCGTTTCTGCTTTTGCATAAAGTTCAAAATTCATATTATGTGCCGGGTCCTGAATACCTGTCATATCTGCATTGAGTAAAGAATGATACAATGCCTTGCCTTTTTCATTCTGTGCCAAAAA
>DCFY01000150.1:0-1181 GCA_002315155.1 Megamonas sp. UBA1792 | reverse complement strand
ATTTTTTAAATAAACATGATGCGTTCCTTGTAAAATATATTCAACCTGATTTTCTTCACAGAGATTGCAAGTATACTGAACGAAATCATCTGGTAAAGCTTTTTTATAGATAACTTTGTCTCCAAGTATTACAGCCGCACCATTCATGAGAATATAGCCATCAAAGCCAAACTCTAATATTTCTTTATCCAAAAAAGCATATGGCCGTCCTGATGCAATAAAAGTATAGTGTCCAGCTGCCTGCAATTCACGAATCGCCTGCTTCGTTCGCTCACTCATGTACGGCATTCCATGTCCTGAATCAATCAATGTGCCATCAATATCAAAAAAAATTGCTTTTCCCATAAATACTCTCCATTTTCTTACATATTTTTATACAGCCAAGCCACAAAAAACCTGTCTGCACAAAAAAATTCTATCTTTTTAATATAATTCTTTTTAATCTTTTATGCAAGTCACTGAATCCCATGTTTCTCTGAAAAATCCTGCATAAGCTCCGCGATAACAGCTGCCTGTGACAGATCAGCTTTTTTGCAGGCTATAACAAACTTTTCTGCCACAGAAACTTTTATTTTAAAACCTTTCCTTATATAGCCGACTTTTTTCTGGTATCGGATTGGTGCTGGTATCCATTCTTTATTATTCATTTGCGCACTCCATTCAATTTGATCTTATAATATTAGTATTATACCATATTAGCAATATAGTAAACGATAGAACCTTTTTTACAACGGTCTGCACACCTAACTCTTTTCTTTCTTAAAACGATAACCTGAGTCGGTTATTTTTTACGCAGCCTCTGCACTTACTACAATATTTATAAATATTCAAATAGATTATACGATCCGCTGGTAATTAATACTACCTTCTTCATTGAAAAACAAGTATACAAAAAAACAGTCTATTGAGCTAGACTGTTCAAATATCAGTTATTTATTTCTCATTATGCATATTTTTCCATGCATGAAATTATATCGTTAAAGAAATACTTATTCTGTCGAATTGAGCCATCATTCATATGAGCTTTAAGCACAAAGCTCATTGCGTCCTCCAATATACAAGCGCCTTCATGTCTCGTTCCATCTGTCATTTCAATAATTAAATTTTTATTTAAGTAATACATTTTAAATTCCTTTCTTATATAACACAAAAACCGCCCGATAATCCGAGCGGTCTAAAAT
>DCFY01000044.1:6766-11802 GCA_002315155.1 Megamonas sp. UBA1792 | reverse complement strand
GCGCTTACTACAGCTGAAAAGACGCAAACGAAAGAATTTGAAAAAGAAAAATTCTTCGAAGGATGTATGCCTGTTGAAGAAATGGCCGGCCGTGGACCGGACACTCTCCTTTTTGGGCCACTGAAACCGGTTGGTTTGGAACATCCGACAACGGGTATACGACCCTATGCTGTTGTACAGCTTCGTCAGGATAATGCGATTGCGAGTATGTACAATATTGTGGGGTTTCAAACGCATTTGAAGTGGCCGGAACAGCAGCGGGTATTTGCGCTTATCCCAGGACTTGAACATGCAGAGTTTGTCCGTTACGGTGTTATGCACCGCAATACCTTTATCAACGCACCAGAGATGCTTTTGCCGACATTACAGTTTAAGACGCGTCCACACCTTTTTTTTGCTGGGCAGATGACAGGTGTTGAAGGCTATGTGGAATCGGCTTCGTCTGGGCTTGTAGCAGGCATTAATGCAGCAAGACTGATACAAGAGAGAGAGACTGCTGTGTTTCCGGCAGAAACAGCACATGGAGCACTTTGCCGCTATATAACAACGACAGGTATGAAACACTTTCAACCGATGAATGTAAACTTTGGATTAATGCCGGCACTGACAGAACGCGTCCGTGATAAAAAGCTTAAAAAACAAATGATTGCGGAACGGGCATTGAAGGTCTTGGAAACGTTTAAAGCGGAGCTTATATAGATATTTTAGTGGAGGGAAAAGTATGGAATACGAATTTCATGCGACGACGATTGTTGCCGTAAAACATAAAGGTAAAATAGCAATTGCCGGTGACGGGCAGGTCACTTTTGGGCAGAATACGATTATGAAGGCCAATGCTCGTAAGGTTCGCCGGATTTATCATGGCAAGGTGTTGGCTGGATTTGCCGGATCAGTTGCTGATGCCTTTACTTTATTTGAGAAATTTGAGGCGAAGCTGGAAGAATTTAATGGTAATCTTATGCGGGCAGCTGTTGAGCTTGCCAAGGACTGGCGCACGGATCGTGTACTTCGTAAACTGGAAGCGCTTCTTCTTGTAGCGGACGCGGATGTATTATTGCTGCTCTCTGGCAGCGGTGAGGTTATCGAGCCGGACGGTGAGGTTGCTGCAATTGGATCAGGCGGTTTCTATGCGCTTTCTGCAGCAAGGGCGATGGTGAAGCATACGGACATGGAAGCGGCAGATATTGCGAAGGAAGCACTGGAAATAGCTGCAGATATCTGCGTGTATACAAATCATAATATCAAAGTTGAGGAACTGGACTAGGGGGCATTTTTATGAACGAACAAACACCTAAACAGATTGTACAGGAACTTGATAAATACATTGTTGGTCAGGCAAAGGCAAAGCGCGCCGTAGCGATTGCACTTAGAAATCGTTGGCGCAGCCGCCGCTTGAGTGGAGAAATTCGTGAGGAAGTCATTCCAAAGAACATCCTTATGATTGGCCCGACGGGGGTAGGAAAGACAGAAATTGCTCGTCGCCTTGCCAAGCTTGTAAAGGCACCGTTTATTAAAGTCGAGGCAACGAAATTTACAGAAGTTGGATATGTTGGACGTGATGTGGAATCAATTGTACGTGATCTTGCAGAAACAGCTGTGCGTATGGTAAAGCAGGAACGTATTCTTGTAGTTGAAGATAAGGCGAAAATTGCCGCAGAAGAACGTATCCTGGATGTATTCGTTCCTGAACCGAAGTCGTCCAAGAATCCGGTTGGCATGCTATTCAATAATAGTTCGGCAACACAAGAAAAATCGGCAGAGACAGAAGAAAAGCCCAAATATCAGGCGGGGCGTGAATGGTGCCGTAAACGTCTTGCAGCAGGTGAACTGGAAAAAGAGCTTATTGAGATTGATGTTGAGGACAGTGGCAAGCCAATGGTGGGGATGCTCGCAGGCTCTGGACTTGAAGGAATGGGTGACAATATCCAGGATATGATCAGCAGTTTTATGCCGAAAAAACGCAGGAAACGCAAAGTAACTGTGGAAGCGGCTCGTAAGATCTTTGTTCAGGAAGAGGCAGCAAAGCTTATCGATATGGAGGAAGTCACAATAGCGGGGATAAAAATTGCTGAAACAAGTGGTATTGTTTTTCTTGATGAAATCGATAAAGTTGCTGTACGCGGCAATTCTTCGGGACCGGATGTTTCGCGGGAAGGTGTTCAACGTGATATATTGCCGATTGTTGAAGGTTCAACTGTCATGACAAAATATGGTCCCTTACAAACAGATCATGTGTTGTTTATTGCAGCAGGTGCGTTCCATACGTCGAAGCCGTCGGACCTTATTCCAGAACTGCAGGGGCGTTTTCCAATCCGCGTTGAGCTTACAGCACTCTCACAGGAGGATTTTAAAAAGATCCTTACAGAACCGACAAATGCTCTTTTGAAGCAATATACAGCACTTTTAGCGACGGAAGGTATAGAAGTAGGATTTACGGAGGATGCAATTGACCGATTGGCACAGATTGCCTGTGAGGTGAACAGTCAAACCGAAAATATAGGTGCACGTCGTCTTCATACGATTATGGAGAAGCTTTTGGAAGATATTTCTTTCAATGCCCCGGAAATGGAAAATGGAAAAATAGAAATTGATAAGGCTTATGTAGATGAGAAACTTGGTGAAATTATTATTAACCGTGATTTGAGCCGTTTTATTCTCTAAAAGGTAGAAATAGAAAAAAATAGTTCAAAAACGGAAAATAATAGTAAAAAATCATTGTTTGGTATCTATGATTATTTAGAAAAGTGTGATAAAATGAAAAACAAGAAATATCAAAATATGATATGGAAGCAAAATGCGAAGCTTGAAAGGAAGATTTATTAATGGCAACTTTACTCGAAAGAACAAGAAAAATCAACAAATTACTTCAGAAGTCGGAAAGTGTAGAATATGATGGTATTTCCCGTGTACTAAGTAACGTGATAGGTGCAAATGTTTATATTGTCAGCAAAAAGGGAAAAATCTTTGGTTATGCCTTTGTTGATGACTTTGAATGTGATCTCATGATCGACAAAGTTATAAATCAAGGTGAGTTTCCGAAGCATTATGTAAATTGGCTGCTCAAATTGGATGAAACGTCACCTAATATGCGTTCAAAGACAGGAATGTGCGCGTTTTCTGAAGAAACAAAATGTATGTTTGACGGTAAGAATACAACAATTGTTCCGATTTATGGTGTAGGCGAACGTATTGGTACACTCATCGTAGCAAAATTCGATGAAGAATTCACTGATGAAGATTTACTGCTGGCAGAATATGGTGCAACGGTTGTTGGCATGGAAATGCTTCGTGACCATACGCAGAAAATCGAAGTGGAAGCTCGTAAGAAAGCAACGGTACAGATTGCACTTGCAACACTTTCCTACTCGGAAGTCGAAGCAGCAATTAATATTCTTGGTGAACTCGATGGTACAGAAGGACTTCTCGTAGCATCGAAGATTGCGGATCGTGTAGGGATTACGCGTTCAGTTATTGTCAATGCACTACGTAAGTTTGAATCTGCTGGTGTTATTGAATCAAAATCGCTTGGAATGAAGGGAACCTATATAAAAGTCCTTAATGAACATCTGCTGGAAGAAGTACAAAAATTAAAAAGATAATTTTATAGAGAAGAGAAAAACCTTTTTCTTATAGATGGTGGACCGAATACTTCTGGTTTGATTTGAAGTATTCGGTCCATTGTTGTATAAATCATCAAAATATAGGGCTGTTTTTGTTTGTTTTGCTTCTGTTTTCTTAAAAATTTTACGTGCGAGAGCATTTATTATAGATTGAATTTAGAGAAAAAAATATCCTAAAACAACACAATTAAAACATATATGTTTTAATTAACAAGCGTGGGACGAATGTTCTATTTATAGTATTTAAAAGGATTTTACGCAAAAAACGGTGAAAAAGATGATATGATTAACAGGAATTTTTATACAAACGTAGAAACTAAGAAATATACAAGATATAGTAAAAGATAATGTATTGAGTCGTGGAGAAAGGCGTGAGAAAAACAATGCTGGATGGAATAACTAATTCGTCGGTAATTAATATTTTAGGACGGGGCCTGCAAGCGGCGAATTTGCGCCATGAGGTAATCAGCAATAATGTAGCAAATGTAAATACCCCAAATTTCAAGAAAAGCGATGTGGTTTTTGAGGATTTATTAGCGAAAGAGCTGTCTACAGATTCAAATACGCTGAAGATGACACGGACGCACGATAATCATTTGCCCGTGTCTGTGTCACCGGAGCTTGTGTCTCCAAGCGTTCAGCAGGATAGTACAACAACGATGCGGACTGATAATAACAATGTCGATATTGATATTGAAATGGCAACTCTTGCCAAGAATAATATATATTACAATTCGATGGCACGTGAAGTTGGTGCCTACTTGACGAAGATTAAGTCAGTAATCAAAGGATAAAAAGCTATAATGAGGGAGCGAATGAAAGATGAGCATGTTTGGAGCCATTGATGCTTCGGCATCAGGAATGACCGCCGAACGATTACGTATGGATGTTATTTCAAACAATATAGCAAATGCGAATACGACGCGTACGGCCGAAGGGGGAGCATACCATCGTCGTTTTGTTGTGTTTGAACCACGAGAAACGAAGCAACAGAGTTTTTCCGGTATGCTGTCGGGAGAAATGGCAAACAAGAGCCCTGCTGGTGATGGCGTGCGAGCAGTAGGCATAGAGGCTGATAACACACCAGGAAATATGGTTTTTGATCCGGCAAATCCGGATGCGAATGCCACTGGCTATGTGGAGATGCCAAATGTTAATATTGTGACGGAAATGGTCGATATGATAACGGCTTCGCGTGCTTATGAAGCTAATGCTACAGCAGTTAATACGGCGAAAAGCATGGCAGCAAAGGCATTGGATATTGGAAAATAAAAGTGAGGTGTGAGCTATGCAGGTAGCAGCATTACAAATGACGCCGGTCACGATGAGCGCGACAAGCCATTTGGGTGAGAGCCAGACATCAGAGGACGTTAAATCCTTTGGTGAATATCTGGGGGATGCATTGAAAACGACGAA
>DCFY01000044.1:0-6371 GCA_002315155.1 Megamonas sp. UBA1792 | reverse complement strand
GCTTATCAGGAAATTATGCGGATGCAGGTTTAACTAGTATATAATTCTAAATGAGGCGAAGGGATTGAGAGAATGGCAGACTGGAAAGAACAGTATCTGCAGCTTTGGAAGAAGATAAGCAAGCGACAGCGTTATACTATTATCGGCGTAGCCGCACTTTTGATGATATCAATTTTAGGCTGGAGTTATTGGTATGGCAGCAAACCGGATATGGTACCGTTGTTTACCAATATGGAAACCAAAGATGCAGGCGAGGTTGCAGCTAAGCTAAAAGAATCAAAGGTTAAATACGAAGTGCAGGAAGCAACAGGGGGAACAACGATACTTGTTCCTTCAAAAGACGTACATAATGCGCGGCTTGAATTGGCTACACAGGGATTGCCGCGAGGTCCTAAGGGATTTGAAATTTTTGATGACAGCAAGCTGGGTGTTACGGAGTTTCAGAACAAGGTAAATTATCTTCAGGCTTTGCAGGGAGAATTGACAAGGACGATTGAACAGATTGAAGGAGTAGACAAGGCCAGAGTCCATATCGTTTTATCAGAAGACAGCCTGTATAAGAAAAATGAAAAGCCAGCAACGGCTTCGATTATGCTGAAGCTGAAACCAAATGCACAGTTATCGAAGAAAGAAATAAAAGGAATTGTAAATCTTACAGCACATAGTATACAGGGGCTTCAGGCAGAAAACATAACCATTGTCGATGATACTGGAAAGATTCTTAATGATCCAGATGAAAATGACGATAAAGGGTTGGGAACAACTACGCTGACCCAGATGGATATGACAAAAAAAGTGCAGGACCGCATGCAAAAAGACGTTCAGACTTTACTTGATCAGGCACTGGGAGAGGGAAGGGCTTTTGTAAGAGTCAACGTAGAACTTGATTTTGATCAGAAGCAGATTGATAAGCAGGTGTTTACACCGGTGGTCGATGACTCGGGTATTATCCGAAGTTCGCAGGATTCGTCGGAAAACTATAACGGAACATCAACAAATCCGGGTGGACCGGCAGGAGCACAGTCGAATATACCAGGCTATGTCGCGACAAATAATAATTCGAACTCAAACTATGAAAAGAAAGAATCCACAAAGAACTATGAAATAAACGAAGAAAAGCAGCGTGTTATTGCTTCTCCAGGATCAATTAAGCACTTGAATATCGCAGTCCTTGTCAATGATGATGTTGCACAGACACAACAGGACAGCATTCTGCGTACCGTGACTTCTGCAGCAGGAATTATGACAGATCGCGGGGACACGATTTCGGTAGAACCCTTACCGTTTAGTACGCAAATGTCGGATAAAAGAGCTGCTGAGGAACAGGCACAACGTGACAAAGAAAATCGTATTTTCTATATGCAGGTAGCAGCAGGGCTGCTTTTACTGGCACTTGTTCTTGGTGGAGTTTTCCTCTATCGTCGCAAGAAGCGTCTGGAAAAAGAAGCCGCCGAAGAAGTGGTAAGGCAGGAACAGATGGAAAAAGACAGAATCGAAACAGAACGTGCTGCAGCGATTGCGGCAGGCAGAATAGAAGCGGACGAGCTTACAGAAGAAGAACAACTGCGGATGACGGAACGTCAGACGCTGGAAGAACTTATTCGGACAAAGCCGGCGGAAGTGGCAATGCTTTTAAAGAGCTGGCTTGCGTCTGACGAATAATTTTACGAATATGGGTGTGTGAGTATATATGTATGAAGCTAGTTCAAGTGAGATGACAAATCAACAAAAAGCAGCCATATTGTTTATTGCAATAGGACCTGAAAATTCAGCAAAATTGTTCCAGCATCTGAATGATGAGGAAATTGAAAAGCTTACGCTGGAGATTGCAAATCAAAAGCAGGTAACGCAGGAACAGAAGACACAGGTTATTAGTGAGTTTTATCAAATGGCTATGGCGAAGAATTACCTCTCCACGGGCGGTCTGGAATATGCACAGAATCTCTTGGAGAAGGCTCTGGGAACAGAAAAAGCGATGAGTATTATCAATCGTTTGACAACGAGTCTGCAAATTCGCCCATTTGACTTTTTACGTAAGACCGATCCAAGTCAATTGCTGAATTTTATTCAGAATGAACATCCACAGACGATTGCGCTTATCATGGCTTATCTTGATCCAGATCAGTCAGCGACGATTATTTCATCGCTGCCGGCAGAGCGGCAGGCCGAGGTGGCAAAGCGAATTGCCATAATGGACAGGACCTCACCAGATGTATTGCGTGATGTCGAACGTGTTCTGGAAAAGAAATTGTCGTCGCTTGTCACTCAGGATTTTACAGTGGCGGGTGGTATCAAGGCAATTGTCGAAGTGCTCAATCGTGTTGATCGTGGTACAGAACGTACAATTATCGAAACGCTTGAAGTAGATGATCCGGAACTTACGGAAGAAATCAAACGTCTTATGTTTGTATTTGAAGACATCGTTATGCTGGATGATCGGTCGTTGCAGATGGTTTTACGTGAAGTCGATAGTAAAGACCTTGCACTTGCACTTAAAGCAACACCACAGGAGGTTGCCGC
This sequence comes from Megamonas sp. UBA1792, assembly GCA_002315155.1. The sequence goes on along the minus strand of DCFY01000044.1, from coordinate 3,851 downwards.
CAAGGTGTATAAGAATATGTCGAAGCGTGCAGCTGATATGCTGCGTGAAGAAATCGAGTTTATGGGTCCGGTCAAGATCCGCGATGTTGAAGAAGCACAGCAGAAGGTTGTCAATGTGATAAGAGTATTAGAAGATAAAAATGAAATTGTTATATCTCGTGGAAAGGGTGACGAAATGATTGTCTAGGGTAATCAAGTCCGCCATCTGGCGAGATGAACCGAAGCTCATAGAACGTCCTGACCGGGAGGTCGATAAGCTTGACAACATGTCGCAGAAAGATAAAGAACAGGTGTTGTCTTTACGACTGGCTGAAATAGCAGCAAAAGAAGAAAAGGCAAAAACAATTATAAGCGAAGCCAAGGCTGCTTATGAAGCAATGCTGGTAGAGGCACAGCAGAAAAAAGAAGCGATGCTGGCAGAGGCACAGAAAGAAATACAGGACCAAAAGGAACAGGCACGAAAGTCTGGTCATGAAGAAGGCTTTAAAGCTGGTGAAAAAGAAGGTGCTGAAAGCATCCAGCGGGAACAACAGGGCATTATTCAGTCAGCGAATGAAAAAGCGGAGCATACATTGGCTGTTGCTGACAATGCAATGCAGGAATATGTTCAGCAAGCAGAAAAAATGATTATGGATATGGCGATGCGTATCGTAGAAAAAATTCTTCCGCAGCATTTTATTGATGCGCCGCAGATTATTCTGCCGCTTGTGAGGAAGGCTTTATCTAAGATAAAGGACCAAAACAGGATTATTGTACATGTAGCACCTGATAATTATGAATTTGTTCTTATGGCAAAGTCGGAATTTCAGGCGATGCTTGAGGGGACTGAACCCTTAATCGTCAAAGCGGATGAAACGCTGGGCAATGGGGATTGCGTTATAGAGTCATCGAATGGAACGGTTGATGCAAAACTTGCTACGCAACTGGTACTTATTAAAAAATCAGTACAGGAAGTCATGGAATGATGGAGATCAATGTAAAGAAGTTTACAGATGCAATAGATGCTTGTGAATCAATAAAAATGAATGGTAAAATAACGCAGGTTATTGGGCTTGTCATAGAGTCACAAGGGCCAAAAGTAAGCATTGGTGAATTGTGCTATGTTTGTTCCAGAATTGAAAAGGTTGAGCCGATTCCAGCAGAAGTTGTTGGCTTTCGTGAAGGGCTTGTATTACTTATGCCGATTGGTGAAATGCAGGGGATCGGGCCGGGGTGCGAAGTCATTGCGGCCCAAAAAGTTCTTAAGGTGAAAGTCGGCAGACAGCTTCTTGGTCGTGTGCTCAATGGTTTAGGTGAACCGATGGATGACAAGGGGCCTTTGCTGGGCATGAAGGAGTATCCTTTGCAGGCACCGCCGCCACCACCGCTTTCAAGGTCAAGAATCACAGCTCCGCTGTATGTTGGTGTGCGCGCTATAGATGGTGCAATTACTATTGGGTCTGGTCAGCGTATTGGTATTATGGCAGGCAGCGGGGTGGGGAAGTCTACGCTACTCAGTATGATTGCCCGCAATACGGAGGCAGATATAAGCGTTATTGCGCTTGTCGGAGAACGTGGACGTGAAGTAAAAGAATTTATTGAGCGAGATCTTGGTGAAGAAGGGCTTAAGCGATCTGTTGTTGTTGTTGCTACTTCGGACCAACCAGCACTTGTACGTATCAAGGGAGCAATGACAGCAACTGCAATTGCCGAATATTTTCGTGATCAGGGGAAGAAAGTTGTCCTTATGATGGATTCAGTTACGCGTTTTGCTATGGCACAGCGTGAAGTTGGACTGACTGTTGGCGAACCTCCGGCAACACGCGGTTACACACCATCAGTATTTGCACTTTTGCCGCGCCTCCTTGAACGGGCAGGCACCAATGACAAAGGCTCAATTACAGGAATCTATACCGTGCTTGTTGATGGGGATGATATGAACGAACCGATTGCTGATGCGGTAAGAAGTATCCTTGACGGACATATTGTTCTTTCGAGAGCGATTGCTGCAAAAAACCATTTTCCGGCAATTGACGTACTGGACAGCGTAAGTCGTGTCATGATGGACGTTGTATCGAAAGAACATTATAGTGCGGCACAGAATATGCGGTCGCTTATGGCAATTTATAAAGAAGCAGAAGATCTTATCCACATTGGTGCCTATGTAGGTGGTTCAAACGCTAAGATTGATGAATCAATCAAGAAAATTGATGAGATTAATAAATTTCTTTGTCAGGACGTATTTGAGAAGGATTCTTTTGCGGATACAGAAAAAGCACTAGAGGAGATTTAGCAGATTTTCTTGGAGATAGCATATGAAGAAATTCAAATTTCAATTAGAAACCCTGTTGAAGGTTACAAAAATGAAAAAAGATCAGGCGGAGGTAAGCTTTGCTGAGTCAGCTAAGCTTTTAGAGGAACAGAGAGAGCAGCTGATCACACTGAACGAAGAAATGAAACAGGGACTTATAGATTATAACAATCTTACTGGTGGGAAACGAATAAATGTAGGAACACTCATGACCTACAACAGTTTCTTTGCCTGGAAAAGGGAACAACTCTCAATTCAGGCAAATACAATTATGCAGACACAGGCAGAAAAGAAAAAACGACTAAAAGAACTTACGGTAATAATGAACAAACTGAAGAGTATCGAGCAGATCCGGCAGAAGCGCTTGGAAGACTTTAAGAAGGCGGCACTTCACGAAGAACAGAAGTTTCTTGATGAGATTGGGTTACAGCTTACAATAAGAGCAATAAAGCAGGGTGATAAAAATGATAGATCTTAGTGGAATAAGCGAAGTAATGCAGCGTATACAGACAATAGAAAATCGTTTTGGCATACATCCTTCCGGTGGAGCTGTAAACTTTCAACAGACACTGCAAACGGAGATGAAGGGTGATAAGGCCACACCGGAAAGCTCTCAGCACTTATTATCTGGTGGGATTCGAACGCATGCAGGAACAGGTAAACAAAGTGCTTCCACGGGTATGATGGATACGATGATTACTTCAGCGGCGAAGAAGTATGGAGTTGATCCACGACTTGTTTCTGCGGTGGCGGAAACAGAGTCTGGCTACAACCCCAAGGCTGTATCGGATGCGGGTGCTGTCGGTGTTATGCAGCTTATGCCGGATACGGCTGCAGCACTCGGTGTCGATCCGTATGATACACAGCAGAATATTGAAGGTGGGACGAAGTACCTCAAGAATATGCTTGATAATTTTGGTGGGGATGTACGCAAGGCCGTTGCAGCATATAATGCAGGGACACAGGCCGTAAAAGACTATAATGGTGTTCCTCCTTATGCGGAGACACAAAACTATGTCAATAAAGTATTGGATCTTTATCGATAGGAATAACCCGGTAAGGCAGGTGATGATATGGCAAAAGAGAAAGAAACTCCGGCGGCAGTTTATTTGCCGGATAAACTAGGAGAAAAACGCAAACCATCGCGAGCAAGATGGCTGTTGAAACTTTTTGGAATCGTTTTATTATTGCTGGTTTTGATTATCGGTGGATTTTTCCTTGGAGTTTATATGCGTATCTTTGATACGAATGCAGTCAATGAAAAATTTGGACTGTATGATTTTCCAATTATTGGTCAATATTTTGTAAAGCCAGTACCATCGGATGGAACAGTAAACACAGATAGTGCCAATAGTAAGGTTGAGGATGTTAAGCCCAATATTAAAGAGCCGAAAACATCTTCTAAGCCAATTGTGCTGACAAAAGCTGAGATTGAAAAACAGATGAAGGTAAAACAGGCAGAAGAGAAAAAACGCATATCCAAGCTGGCACGGCTTTATAATGAAATGAAACCGCAGGAAGCTGCAGATATCATGGATGATATGGATGATGACATGACAAT
>DCFY01000145.1 GCA_002315155.1 Megamonas sp. UBA1792 | reverse complement strand
GTGTTGGCATTGCTACACCAATTCTTTTACCATTGGATGCAGCCGGTGCCCCGCCGCTTGAAGATGAAGTTCCTGCATCTGTACCGCCGCAACCTGCAGCCATAACCATCATTAAACCAGTCAATAAGATTGCAAAAATTTTTTTAAGCTTCTTCATTTTTTCCCCTCCATAAAATTACTATAAAACAGTGACTAACTATAGATACAAACTGCCTATGCTCCTTCCTTTATTAATTTGTTTGATATTATCATACAACTTTGTTTCTCACTCTTTGATATTATCATACAACTTATTGAATTTTTTTTCAATAGTTTTTTTATAAAAAATTACAAAAACATTTTCAAAACAAAATATTCAATTTATTTATCATATAATCTTCTATAAAATGATAATCTTATGATTAACTCATTGCTTTTATATCCTGTTTTGCAAAAAAAATACGACTGATTCTTTTCAACCAGTCGTATTTCTTATGCTTTTATTTGTCTGTTTACTTAGTTAAGTTGTACTTCGTTTTCTTCTTTTTCCACTTTACCTGTAAGAAGTTCCTTACCGCAATGCTTAACAACGAGAATTGCAAGTGTCATAAGAGCAATTGCAATAATAAGCTGCAAGCCATCAATCATGAATACGAAGCTGCCAGCCCCTATCTTGGCAAAAATCCCATAAACTGACATGATGAGTGCCGTAAATGTAACACAGAACATTACCCCCATCGGCACATAAAGCATCCAGCCCTGGCGTCCCGTCGTACGAAGAAATACGGCAAGCGCAATAAGAACAAGTGCACAAAGCAGCTGATTTGCTGCTCCGAAAAGCGGCCAAACATTCATGTAACCACCGAGACAAAGCAGATACCCGGAAAACAAAGTAAGAATCGTCGAAAAATATTTATTCGTACAAATGCGCTGAATGGAAGACATTGTTTCGCCTTCTTCCGGCATGAAAAGCTCCTGAAACGACATTCGACCGATACGCGCAACTGAATCAAGTGATGTAAGTGCCAGTGCAGATACACACATTGTCATAATGCAGGCTGCTACATCATGCGGCAAACCAAACATTGAGAAAAATCCTGCAACGGCTGAAGAAAAAATCTGGAACGGTGTCCCCGCTGGCAGGGCACCATCTTTTGCAACAGAGCAAACAATCACGAGCGCAACGACACCCAGCAGCGACTCAATGAGCATTGAACCATAGCCGACAAGCAGCATATCTTTTTCGTTCGCTATAGTCTTGGAAGAAGTTCCTGATGATACAAGACTATGAAAGCCGGAAACCGCACCACAGGCAATTGTTATGAAAAGCATCGGAAAAAGCATTTTTCCATCAACTTCAAAACCAACAAAAGCCGGCATATTGATTGTCGGATTTGCAATAACAACACCAACGACAGCACCTGCCACCATTCCAAGGAGCAGGAATGAGCTGAGATAATCACGTGGCTGCATAAGAAGCCACATTGGCATAACCGAAGCGGCAAAAATATACGCAAATACAACATAGATCCAAACTGTTTTAGAAAAATAAAGCGGATAGGCAATACCTACTGCGAGCATTGCAACAATCAGCACAATCCCGGCAACAAACTGAAATCCTTCTGACGGATGTACATACTTGATAAAAATACCAAAAGCAATTGCAACAACAATATACAGCATAGAAATCGAAGCCGCTGCTGCGTTCGGTACAGAAAGTGCGCCATCCTTTGCAAAGCCATTAAACGTACTCGCAACAATATCAGAAAATGCTGCAATAACAAGCAATGTAAACAGCCAGCAAAACAAAAGAAAAAGACGACGGCCTGTCTTACCGACATACCTTTCAATAATAAGCCCCATCGACTTGCCTTCATTTTTCACCGATGCATACAATGAACCAAAATCCTGTACAGCACCAAAGAAGATCCCCCCGATAAACAACCAAAGAAGTGCTGGCAGCCAGCCAAACATCGCGGCAATAATCGGTCCGGTTACAGGACCCGCACCCGTAATGGAGGAAAACTGATGACAAAATACCGTGAGTTTGGATGCTGGTGTATAATCCTGACCATCTTCAAACTTATACGCCGGAGTTTTTGCCTTTGTATCAATTCCCCACGTATTAACAAGCCAGCGTCCATAACCCATATAGGCACAAATAAATACTACAATAGCAAGACCAACAATCATTAAACCATTCATAAATAAATCCCTCTTTCCATTCGCAAAAAAACACTTCCAGGATATTTGATCTGTGAGTCTCCAAAAAAATAAATAAGTACAATAAAAAATCCTTCGTCTTCATCTATTGATGAAGACGAAGGATTACTCCGCGTTACCACTCCATTTGCTGCGTCAATGCAGCCTCTTTTGAGCAAAGCTAAAAAGCTCTGTTCTCCGTTAACGGTGGACACCGGGGCCCGGCTTACTTCATTCAGCCGCCTGCTTTCAGGTGATAAATCGCAATGGTCAATGTCGTTATCGCAGCAACAAACGACTCTCTGTAAAAGACTTTTATTACGTTCATGTCCTAATTCTCTGCATTTCAAATATCCTATTGCGGATTACTATATCATTTTTAAAGGATACTGTCAATATTATTTTGTAAATATGTAAACTCTCTATTTAAAGTTTTTATCTTTTGAATAGTAAATAAATTTAAACATGGTTCGTTTTTTCTCTTGTTTTTCAGACAAGTTTCCATTATGCTTTTAACAAGAGGTGCATGAAATGGAAAACTACTATCTTAGCTTTGATGCCGGTACGCAAAGCGTCAAAGTCACCGTATACAATGCGGCTATGAAATGTGTCGCAAAATCATCCAACAAAACAACTCTGCTCTACCCCCAGCCGGGCTGGGTCAATATGAATGCAGATGAGTATCTGTCACTTGCAAAACAAGGTATGAAAGACTGCTCTGAACAGCTCAGAAAAAGCCATATAGATCCCCATGCCGTCAAAGCCATTATGGGCGACGGCATCATCTGTGGAATTGTCGGTATCGACGCGCAGGCCCATGCCATCACCCCCTATATTAATTATCTCGACTCTCGCACAGAAGCTGATGCTGTCTTTCTCAAAGAGCAGAACCTCGCAATCTGGGGAGAAGAAACTGGTAATCCGGAACCACGCTGCATGTTTCCGGCAATGCATGCCCGCTGGCTTCTCACTCATCACAAAGGCTTCCGGGAGCATGGCACAAAGTTTGTCCATAATGCACCCTATATTCTCATGAATCTTGCCGGGCTTGCGAGCTGCGATGCCTTTATTGACTGGGGATCTCTGTCCGGTTGGGGACTTGGTTACAATGTCATGCAAAAAGAATGGTCCGATGCGCAGCTCACAATCCTTGGCATTGACAAAAGCTATTTGCCGCACATTGTCAAACCATGGGACATCATTGGTACACTTTCAGCTGCAAACGCTGCCGAAACTGGCTTTCCTGCCGGTATACCGATCTGTGCTGGTGCCGGTGATACTATGCAATCCATGCTTGGAAGCGGCATCACTGCTCCGGGGAAGGCGGTCGATGTAGCCGGAACGTGTGCCATGTTCTGCGTATCCACAAGCGGCATTATCCCTGCACTCAGCCAAAAAGACAGTGGACTCATCTTCAACAGCGGCACACTACCGGATACCTACTTTTACTGGGGATTTGTAAGGCCCGGAGGGCTTGCACTGCGCTGGGTCAAGGACAACATCTGCCAAAAATCAGAGGACG
>DCFY01000123.1 GCA_002315155.1 Megamonas sp. UBA1792 | reverse complement strand
TTTTAAATTATAGATTATAAAGCACCTGCTAGTATACTCTTTTATAATTTGCAATAATTTTTTATTCTTCTATATTTAGTCCACACTCTTCCATGAGCTTTTTTGCCTCTACGTATTGCGCAATTCCATAAGCGACCTGCTTGGCATCTTTCATTGCCCGCACAACAGTTGCCGCACCATGCGCAACATCACCACCAGAAAACACACCGTGACGAGTTGTCATGCCATATGGACGTTCACGTGTCTTCACATAGCCGCCTTCATCAACTTCAATTCCCTTTGTCGAACCAACAATACGGCCTGCTGGTTTCTGGCCAATCGCAATAATGACCTTATCCGCCGGCAGAATTTCCCGATGGTCTGTATCAACGACCTTATCCCCCTGTACCTCACGCAAACAACATTCCAGTCCCGTGACATAATCTGTACCAACGAAACGCTGCGGCCCGCGCAGCGAAATAAATTCAATCCCCTCATCTTTTGCCGCCTGAATCTCAGAAGGCAGTGCCGCCATCTTCTCTGCAGTATCACGGTTGACCACCATGACCGACGCTGCCCCTTGGCGCCGTGCCGTACGTGCTGCATCCATAGCAGTATTTCCGGCACCAATAACAATAACATGTTCGCCTTCATGTACGGGTACCTCATAACGATCAATGCTCCCCTGATTTGCCAGAGCGACCATCTGTAAAAGATACGTTGCCTGTAAAACACCTGGCAGCCGCGCACCATCAAGTGACAGTGACTTCGCCATGGAATTTCCCGTACCAATAAAAATCGCATCAAAGCCTTGTTTAAAAAGATCATCGAGGGTATAGTCTGTTCCAATCATTGTATTTGTCTGAAATGTAACACCCAGTCGTTTAATCTTATATACCTCACGGCGCACGACCTGTTTCGGCAAACGAAATGCTGGTATACCATACATAAGCACACCGCCCGGTTCCTCCTGCGCATCAAAGACTGTTACTGTGAAATCCGCCTTCGCCAAATCGCCTGCAATCGTCAGCCCGGCTGGCCCTGAGCCAATCACAGCTACTTTGCCCTTGGCGGTTCCCTTCTTCGGCAAAGGCATAATATCGAGTTCTCCTTCCATATCTGCGATGAAGCGCTCAATTTTACCAATTTTAATTCCTTTGCCTGTACGCATCAATACACAAGCGCCCTCACACTGCTTTTCCCGTGGACACACGCGGCCGCAAACCGCCGGAAGATTACTGCGATGCGCAATAACTGCGCTCGCCTGCCCTAAGTTCCCTCTTGCCAACTCATGAATAAAGTCCGGTATCTCATTTTCAATTGGACATCCTGTACGGCACAGCGGCTTCGCACAATTCAGACATCGCTTTGCCTCCATGATAGCTTCCCTCAGGGAAAATCCGTTTGGATCATATTCGATCTCCAACATTCTTCATCGCCTCCACACAACATTTTATACCTCATTATAACATCAAAACACAAAAACAAGCGATACGAAAAAACAGCAATATGTTATAATATCTTATAGCATATTTTTAGGAGGATTTTCCATGAACCATAGTGATTTTCATAAACTTCTGCACCTTGTACTTGACTCCAAGGCAAAACCACCCCTTACCCTCTTTTCCAAAGGATTTGACGACTGGCACAGCCGGGCTCGGCTTGCACACTTTTTGGCTATGTCGGAATTTGATAAAAAGCCGGAAGCTATTGAACTTTTTAAGACCATTGTTGAGCAGGAAATCGACGAAGAAAACGTTGAAGACGTCGAAGAAAAAGTCTTTGCACTGCAACGGCTAAGCGGTCTTGAACGCGAAAATGAAGAAACGTATAATGATTCTCTTCGCCATATTGACCTTGCTATTGAACTGGCTGAGTGCACGGACTTTCTTTATAAATACATTCTTCGCGGTGAACTTTGGGCTGACCGTTGGCTTACACTGCACAAGCAGGGCAATACCTCTGCTGCTGAGGCTGAGGCTGATGAGCGCATCACTGCCTACAAAGATATTCCAATTGAACACAATAGCTATCTTTACTATGGCTATCGCTTCAAGGCGCAGATTGCAGCGTCCCGCGGTACGACACTTATTGCCAAGGACTTCATGCACATGGCACTTTCCTCAATGGAAATCCCCGAAACTTATAAAGAAGACCTTGAGGTTGCTTTTTCAGCAACTCACGACAATGCATCCTGGATTCTCAACGAAGTTGACCGCGCTACACCAAGCCCTGATAAAGTTCATTGGGATATATAGCTGACACATAACAAACTCGTTTAGTAGAATACAAAAAGCATCTGCCATTAATTATCTGGTAGATGCTTTTTATATACTTCTTTTTGTCTGGTTTTTCGTCGCTCAGTGAAGAAGCGCTTCATAATATCAGCACACGTATTGGCAAGTACACCGGCTGTAACCTCAAGCTGATGATTCAGTGCCGGATTATTAACAATATTAAAAATCGACTCTGCAGCTCCAGCTTTTGCATCCGTACTGCCGTAAACAACACGATCAACACGGCTCATAACAAGAGCACCAGCACACATTGGACAAGGCTCTATCGTTACATAAAGCGTAAGTCCGCGGAGGCGCCATTGCCCAAGCTGTTTGCAGGCTGCCCGAATGACAACCATCTCCGCATGTGCCGTAGCATCATTACAAAGCTCGCGTAAATTATGGCCTGAAGCAATAACCTCTCCCTGTTCATTTACTAAAATGGCACCTATTGGTACCTCACCCAAATCAAAAGCCTTTTGCGCTTCTTCCAGCGCCAGCTTCATATACTTTATATCTTTATCCTGATCCATGCTTCACCCACTCTATAATCATATAAAACGATTATAGCCTACTTATCAGGAAGCGTCAAAGCCGCTTTCGCAAGATTCGGTGTCGTCTTATGAATATCCAGGACATATGCAGCTGAGGACTCGGCTTCAATATCCCTATCCATCGTACGCTTCAATAAAGTCTGAAATGGCATATGTCTGCCTTTCTTTTCCCCATCAAAACCATTCCCTCTTGCATCAAAAGCTTTGTCAAAATCATAATGGTTCACCTTTTGCACTCTTGCAACTCTTTCGATTCGTTCCACCATTCCAATCCCCTCCTTAGAAAATATATTGTAACTTCCTGTTACTTATATATCGTCATTTCGGAAAAATACTTAATTGTTTTTATGCTTTTTTTCAGATAATTTATGTCTAATTACCTATAAGAATGTATGACTTCATTTTTTACTGTTTCACTCTGCTGCTTTTTTGTCAGCCAAAATGCGATAAACAATGCAAAAAGAAGAACCGCGGATAAGAAACCTACGATACCTGCCCAGCCATAGATTGAAAGGAATGTTCCACCAACCGTGCCGATAACACTTGCACCAATATAGTAAAACAACATATAAAGTGCCGATATCTGCGCCTTGTCTCCTCCATCAAGCCGCCCAGCCCAGCCACAAGCGGCCGAGTGTGCGCCAAAAAATCCATAGGTAAAAATCCCAAGTCCGATCAACTTAAAAAGAAGTAATGTAAAAAGCGATACAAGACTCCCTGTAAGCATACAAAAAATTGAAATACAAAGCACCGGACCATTTCCTATACGATCTGTAAGCCTTCCCATAACCGTTGAAGCAACCGTTCCCAAAAAATAGAGCAGAAATATAAAACCCACCATTGTCTGACTTAAACTGTACGGTGGTGCCAGCAAGACATAACTAATAAAATTATAAGTACAGACAAATGAACCCATAATAGCCAAAGCAATAAAATAAACACCCACTAGCTGGCTATTGCTCAACAACCGTTTAAACTCCGCTAGCCCCGACCTATTTCCCGTCGTTTTTTTATGTGCATACTTCGCTTTCGGTAACAGCAGAAAAAAACAAACTCCAATGACAGCATACAGTACAGCCAACGTCCCTAATGCTATTCGCCAGGAAAAAAAATCTGTAAGAATGCTCAGCAGCATCCGACCGATAAGACCCCCAACCGACGAACCACTCACATAAATACCGACAACCGCACCAATGATTCCAGCATCGAACTCTTCGTTAATATAGGCCACTGCCATCGCCGGAAATCCGGCCAGAAGTATCCCCTGACAAAGACGCAATAAAAGGATAAGTCCAAAGCTCTGACTCACTGCCATGATAAGTGCAAGAATTGCTGAACCAATAAGTGCAATCGTCATAACCTTCCGACGTTCAAGATGCTTCGCAAAGCTTGCAATAAGCAGCATTGAAAAAGCCATGCCTCCAGTCCCGAAGGATACTGCCAAACTTGCCTTTGCCGGTGTCAAATCAAAAGCCTCGGCTAATACCGGAATAATTGGCTGCACACAATACTCAGCCCCAAAAGCAACAATACTTCCAAAAAACAAAGCAAGAAGTGCCTTCCAATAGTTTTGTGAGCGCTTCTGTATTTTTTCATTTTCCCTGTTCATTCAAACAATCCCTTTCACCTATTTATATTGTTATCATACGCCTCTTATATTCATGCGTCAAATGCATTGTTTTAATAATCATAATACGCATTATGCATTTTTCTATAGCTATCTAAAAGAAAGTATTCTATAATGAAATTATAGTTTTACACTTTATCGACCCTGGAGGAACACTATGGAGATCAATCAACTCGAATATTTCAAGACCCTCGCCCATATCAACCATTTCACACAAGCAGCGCAGACCATTTCCATTTCACAACCAGCTCTTAGCCGTTCGATTGCCAAACTGGAACACGAACTTGGCGTTCCACTCTTCAACCGCATCGGCAAAAAAATCAGTCTGACTCCGTATGGTCAGACTTTTCTCGTCCATATTGAACGTGCTTTGCAGGAAATTAACCGTGGTCATCAGGCAATTGCAGATCTTACTAAACCGGACCAGGGAAACGTACATCTTTCTTTCCTTCATTCACTCGGGGCCTATCTCATACCAAATCTGCTAAGCAGGTTTCGCCAAATATACCCTAAAATCCATTTTTCACTTGATCAGAACAACTCTGCCAATCTCACCCGGCAGCTTCTTGATGAAGATACGGATCTTTGTATCTGTTCTACTTTCATGACAACGACCCCCTTTTGCTGGAAAGAGCTTTACTCAGAAGAAATCTTTGTCGCTGTACCCTCGAACCATCGACTCGCCAACCGAAAAAGCATTCACCTTAAAGAGATTGCCAATGAACCTCTTGTTACCTTTAAACCAATGTACAGTTTGCGCATCCTTGCCGATACTTTTTTCAACACCGTCGCAATTCGTCCCAGAATCACTTTTGAAGGTGATGAAATTGTAACGGTTGCCAGCTTTGTCGCTGCAAATCTTGGTGTCGCACTTATTCCACACTCTCCCAGTCTTGACTATCTTGATCTTGTATTTTTGCCCATATCACAACCTGTATGCAGCCGCACAATTATTCTTGCCTGGAACCAAAATAAATATATTTCACCGGCTGCACACAAATTCCAACAATTTATTACAAACATCTTTGATATGCATAAATCCATTCCTCTTACACCTTATATAAGTAAAGAATAAACATTTGATAAAAATATAGAACATAAAAAATAAATATATTTTTTTATGTTCTATATTTTTATATTCTTTTTATTTATTATATAATAGCTTAAATTTATCAGTTAACCGATAAAGACAGAATTTTTTCATAATATCATAGTCAATATGAATCATACCATAATCAGCATGAATATATTGTATAGATATTCATACATTTGTTTTATTGACATTTTTCTGAAAAAGACGTATGCTTGACTCATGAAATTGGTAGTACCATTTTAAAAATAAAATATATCATTGAAAAGGAGTACTCATTATTTGCTGAAAATTCACATGCGTCATAATGTTTGACTCACCCTACACTGGCATATTTATGCTTTCATTTATCTATGAAACACTGATTGTATATAAAGGAGGAACAGCTATTATGGAAAAAGTATGTAAAGATTGGTCAATCGCTTTTGATCCTGAATTAGTTAATCCAAATTATTGGAATGAATTCGAAGAAAATGCCAAAGCCGCTTCAGCTGAAATTTGGCAGGTAAACAGCTATGCAGAGGCAGCGCAGGCAATTACAACACTTATCCAAACTACTAAAGCACAAAAGGTCATCGCTGTAGGAAATGAAGAATCCAATGGCCTTGCTTCCGTATATGATTCACTAAAGTCCCTTGATATTAATCTCTATACAAACAAATTTGCAATTGCTGAAAATGCGTCTACAGCTGATATTGGCATATCAACAGCAGAATTTGCTGTTGGCGAAACGGGCAGCGTATGTGTAGACTCCTATTCCTACGAATCTCGTATTGTCGGTATGCTTCCACCAATACACATCGTATTTCTTGATCGCAGCTGCACAGTTGAGAACATGACAACGGCCTTTAAAGTCATCTCACGTGTGTTCAACAAAGGTTATATGGGCTTTATCACTGGTCCAAGTCGTACCGCTGATATTGAACGCGTCCTAAGCCTTGGTGTCCATGGACCAAGCCGTTTTATTATCATCGCCGTAGATGAAGCTGCAAATGGAGGTAAAAACTAATGGCTAATACACGCAATATCAAAAAAGAAATCAATAACAAACTTCACGATAGTATTATGCGCAATGCACTTTCCCGTTTTGCTGCCCAGTACCCGGCAGCTCGCTTAAAATCTTATGCAAACGTTGAGAGCATCGACGATTTGCGCAACTCTCTACGTGATATGAAACAATCTACTGTAGCACACATTGAAGAAATTGCTGATGAGTTTGAATCTTCCCTGAAAGAACGCGGTGCGGAAGTGTTTCGGGCCAAAGATGGTGATGCTGTCAAGGATTATCTGTTGAAGATCTGTAAAGAAAACAACGTTCACCGTATTGTTAAGTCAAAGTCAATGGCCAGTGAAGAAATTAAGCTTAACAGCTTTCTTGAAGAAAACAATCTTCATGTCAGAGAAACTGATCTTGGTGAATGGATGCTTTCCGTAGCGGGACAACGCCCTTCCCATATGGTTATGCCGGCTATTCACCTGAACAAAGAACAATGTGCAAAATTCTTTTCACAAGAACTCCATGAAGATATCCCTAATGATATTCCTTTTATGATACAAACCGCCCGTCGTGTCATGCGCGACGAATTTCTCCAGGCCGATCTTGGACTAACCGGTGCCAACTTCGGCATAGCCGAAAATGGCGCCATAGGACTTGTTACAAATGAGGGTAATGCTCGCCTGACGACGACTCTGCCACGTATCCATGTCATTCTTATCGGCTATGAAAAGCTTGTGCCAAAAATCGAAGATGCCGCAAAAATTCTTCGCTTGCTGCCACGCAATGGCACGTGTCAGCGCATGACAAGCTACATGACAATGGTTGACGGCCCGACTCCGGTCATTCATAAAGTCAATGATCAATGGATTGAAGAAGATCGCAAAGTTTATGTCATCTTGCTTGACAATGGCCGTTTGAAGGCAGCTCATGATCCAAAGTTCAAGGAAATATATCAATGCATACGCTGTGCTTCCTGTCTGAATGTTTGTCCAATATGGACACTCGTCGGTGGTCATGTCTATGGGCACATTTACTCTGGTGGCATTGGTGCTATTCTTACTGGTCTTCTAAATAGCATGGAAGACTTCTCAAAAATAAATGAACTTTGTATCGGCTGCCGCAAATGCATGTCAATTTGTCCAGGAAAAATTCATATTCCGGATCTTATTGATGAACTGCGTGCTCGCAATGTAAAAGAAAAAGGTCTTCCGCTGCCTGTTAAAGTTGTATTTCAGGATATCCTTGCAAACCGCAAAATTTTCCACTCTTTGCTGCGTCTAGCGTCAATTGGACAAAAGCCCGTCCAAAACGGCAATGTTATCCGTCATCTTCCACTTTTTTTTGCCAAGCTTACGGAAGGACGCTCTTTACCGGCAATTGCTGTTGAACCATTACGAGATCGCATAAAAGAACTTATAAAGAATAACCCGTCAAGCCCAACAAAGCGTATTGCCTTTTTTAGCGGCTGCAATATCGACTTTGTCTTCCCTGAAACTGGTGCATCCGTATTTAAAGTCTTGCAGAATCTCAATATGGAAGTCATCTTCCCAGAAGAACAAACCTGCTGTGGCAAACCAATTCTTGGTATGGGCGACCGCGAAACTGCAAAAAAAGTCGCAAAACAAAATATTGAGACCTTTGAAAAAGCCCATGCAGATGTTATTCTTTTCGCTTGTCCAACCTGTGCTGAAACATGGCACAAAACATATCCTGAGCTTTTTGCCGATGATCCTGAATGGAGCACTCGTGTTCAGGTTATCAGTTCTACGGTTCGTGAATTCACTAGTTTTGTTGCCGAAGCCTATGAAAAGCAGCATCGATTTATAACCGCTTCCAACGGCAAAAAAATCACCTATCACGACTCTTGTCATATGAAGCGCGGCCTTGGCATCTACAAACAGCCACGTAAGCTTTTGCAGGATGCTGCTGGTTACACACTGGCTGAAATGAACAACTGTGATAAATGCTGTGGCATGGCAGGAGCTTTTGGTATAAAGTTCAGCGAAATATCTAAACCAATTCTTGCAGAAAAGATTCTTTCGATCAAAGAAACAGGAGCAGATACCGTCGCTGTTGCCTGCCCAGCCTGCATGATGCAGCTTCAAGGTGGTCTTGACCAACAGGCTCCGGAAATCAAAGTTCGGCATGTCGCGGATGTTATTGCTGAAAGTATTCTTTGATTTAATTTTACCCCATATCATAAAAATCGTGCAGAGCCATTTGGCTCTGCACGATTTTTTTATGATAATATTTCCTATGTTTTCACACAGAACAAAACGATTCACAAACAACTAAAGCAGTTGTTCTTCACTTATTTACTTGCTCAGAGCTTCCTGAACAGCCACCGCTACGGCTACACTTGCACCTACCATAGGGTTGTTTCCCATACCGATAAGCCCCATCATTTCAACATGAGCCGGAACGGAGGAAGAACCTGCGAACTGCGCATCGGAATGCATGCGTCCCATCGTATCCGTCATACCATAGGAAGCAGGACCTGCACCCATATTATCCGGATGAAGCGTACGACCTGTGCCGCCGCCAGAAGCAACCGAGAAGAATTTCTTACCCTTTTCGATACATTCCTTCTTGTAACAGCCTGCTACTGGATGCTGGAAACGCGTAGGATTCGTGGAGTTACCTGTAATAGAGATATCAACATCTTCCTTATGCATGATAGCAACACCTTCTTGCACACTATCGCAGCCAAAACATTTGATTGCACTTCGTTCGCCATTGGAGTATGCAACTTCACGAACGACACCAACTTCACTTTTAGCATAGTCATACTGTGTCTGTACATAAGTAAACCCGTTAACACGGGATATGATCTGGGCTGCATCCTTACCAAGACCATTGAGAATAACCTTCAAAGGAGTCTTGCGAACTTTATTTGCTGTTCTTGCAATACCAATAGCGCCTTCAGCAGCAGCGAAGGATTCATGACCTGCAAGAAATGCAAAGCACTGTGCTTCTTCTCTGAGAAGCATTGCTGCAAGATTACCATGGCCGAGGCCAACCTTTCTCTGTTCAGCAACGGACCCAGGGATACAGAATGCCTGGAGACCAAGACCAATAGCTTCAGCAGCTTTATCAGCAGCTTTACAGCCTTTTTTGATTGCAATTGCAGCGCCTAATGTATAAGCCCAACACGCATTTTCAAAGCAGATTGGCTGAATACTTTTCACGATTTCAGCAACATCCAAGCCTTTTTCGTCACAGATTTTCTTTGCATCTTCAATGGATGCGATACCATAAGCTTTAATAGCTTCGTTAATTTTATCAATACGGCGTTCATAGCCTTCAAATAATGCCATTCAATTTCATTCCTTCCTGTTATCTCAGATTATTCGTTACGCGGATCTACATATTTTGCAGCTTCGGCGAATCTGCCATAATTTCCCTTGGCTTTTTCCATAGCTTCCTGTGCTGGAATACCCTTTTTGATATTTTCCATCATTTTGCCAAGCTGGACAAACTCATAACCAATGATACGATCTTCTTTGTCCAGAGCAAGTCTGGTTACATAGCCTTCGGCAAGTTCAAGGTAACGAGGACCCTTTTTTAGAGTACCATACATTGTACCAACCTGGCTGCGAAGTCCTTTACCTAGGTCATCAAGACCTGCACCGATAGGAAGACCGCCTTCAGAAAATGCAGTCTGCGTTCTGCCATATGCAATCTGGAGAAAAAGTTCCCTCATTGCTGTATTGATTGCATCGCACACAAGATCTGTATTAAGAGCTTCAAGAATTGTTTTACCTGGTAAAATTTCCGAAGCCATAGCTGCGGAATGTGTCATGCCAGAACAGCCAACTGTTTCAATAAGTGCTTCCTGAATTATACCTTCCTTAACATTGAGCGTTAGCTTGCAAGCGCCCTGCTGAGGTGCGCACCAGCCAATACCATGTGTCAAACCACTGATATCCTTAACGTCTTTGGACTGTACCCATTTTCCTTCTTCTGGAATTGGTGCTGGACCATGATTCACTTCTTTGGCTATACATGTCATTTCCGACACTTTTTCTGAATAAATCATCTTTGTATTCCTCTCTTCACTAAGTAATTATATACATTCTGCTGTAACGCAGCAAAATTGCATTCTTTTATCAATCAACAAGCGACTTCCCTGTCATTTCCTGCGGGATATCAATTCCGGCAATCGTTAAAAGCGTCGGTGCAATATCACAGAGTGCTCCTTCACGAACAGATTTAATATCATCGGACACGGTAATAAAAGGTACAACGTTTGTCGTATGTGCGGTAAATGGTTCCTTTGTTTTCGGATCTACCATGACTTCTGCATTGCCATGATCGGCTGTAATGCATACAACACCGCCAACCGTCTGGATTGCATTGACAAAACGACCGACACATGTATCCACCGTTTCTACAGCCTTAATAGCGGCAGAAAGTATTCCCGTATGACCAACCATATCACCATTTGCGTAGTTTAATATAATAAAGTCATATTTTTCGGACTGAATTGCTTCAACAGCCTTATCTGTTACTTTGATCGCGCTCATTTCCGGCTGAAGATCATACGTTGCAACCTTCGGTGATGGAACAAGAATACGATCTTCGCCCTTATATGGCTGTTCAACCCCGCCATTGAAAAAGAATGTTACATGTGCATATTTTTCCGTTTCAGCAATACGAAGTTGTGTCAGACCATTTTTCTGAATAGTTTCTCCCAACGTATTGGCAATCGTCTGCGGAGTATATGCAACTTTTACGTTCATGCCTTCTTCGTACTGCGTCATCGTTACAAAATCAACCTTAAGGTCTTCTTCTCGTTCAAAACCGTCAAATAGCGTATCCGTAAACGCATGTGTGAGTTCACGTGCTCTGTCCGGACGGAAGTTGAAAAATATTGCACCGTCACCGCTCTTCATACCTTTATAGCCGCCGATATCAGCCGGAGTAACAAATTCATCTGCTTTACCCGCCTTGTAAGATGCCTTGATTTCTTCTGACGCTGTATCTGCAGCATTACCTTCTGCCACTGCAATTGCTTCATATGCTTTGATA
>DCFY01000051.1 GCA_002315155.1 Megamonas sp. UBA1792 | reverse complement strand
TCTTCAACCTTTCTTTTCGGGTTTATTGCTGCAGTTATTGGTATTATCATAGTTCGTTCAATGCGCATCAACAATTTGCCAATCGAGTAGGAGCTAAATAATTAATTCATTTAGCGTCCTTGGTATATCCCAATATATTTTGCTGTTGTTCCCATAACCCAATCAATTTTTCTGAAGCCTAACTAAACTTAATTTTTTTAAATCTATGTTTGCAAACCATAAGGCATGATAACAAAATCAGACCGATTACTGTGATCATCAAAGGTGCCATGCAGCGTATACAATCGCTATGTTCTTAGTTCCAAGTTCTTTCTGTATTTTTCTTTTCTTTTTCAATTATGGCATCAAAAAGATCAATTTTTAAAACATTGCAAAGAGAAATCAATACGATTCCAACATCGGCAATTTCACTTTCTATCGTTTCATAGTTATCAATTTTTGTTTGATCTATAGTAAATGAATAGTCTTCTTTTCTCAATGCTTTTGCTAATTCTCCGACCTCTTCCATTAATAACAACATTTTATCCTTTGCTGTTTGATTGCCGAACCCCCTGATTTCAAGTACTGCTTTAAAATATTCCTGTAATTGATCGATACTTGCTCCACTGGAGATGTTTTTTAATAATTCCTTTTGTTTTTTTATTGTATCCATTTTTCAATCCTCCAATATTGGGTTTATAGCATTCACCCTAATACCATACTTTAACCGTTCCAAAGTACAGCAGCTGATCAAATCTATATTGCTATAAATTACAGTCAGAGTTCATTAACGTTGGCGCATTTTTATCCTGTTCTGAAAGAATTGGATTTAAAACATCAAACGCAATGTTAAGTTCACGATCTGCATATGTTATCGTTCGCGATAAGGCTGCATCAAAGTAATTATCGATTCGCATAACAACTTGAGTGTCATCCTCTAACGATAGAAAAGCATGTCCAAAACCTGCCGGAATGTATATTTGATTTCGGTTTTGTGCCGACAGCTCGACAGACACCCATTTTTTATACGTAGCTGAATTTCGTCTTAAATCTATGGCAAAGTCGAGCCCGCGTCCTTTAATACAAAATAGCAGTTTTGTCTGCACTTTGGGGTGGTTTTGAAAATGAATTCCATACAATGTTCCTTTTTTTGAAGGACAATTTAAAATTTCTTCAACAAATTCCGTATAAATGCCAACTTCTTCTAATTGTCTTTTTGACAAAAGTCGATAGCCAATACCTCGATTGTCTTTTTTTGTATCATAATTTAAAACGACTACTTCTTCTAAATCTAAATGTGTCAACTTCATGAATTACTTCACCCCTCCGGTTATGCTGGCAGCAAGCTTGCACCTGCCACACACTTATTTCCCCAAAACCGATGTAAACATCAAATCCTGTAAATCTTTTATTTCAATCCCTGCCTCATGCAGCTGCTCCCGAACCCATTGATAGTGTTCTTCCACTGCACGATAAAACAGGACTGAATAATCTGTATCAGCCATAATAAAACCTGACCGATACAAAAGAGACTGATCTTCCGGCGTTGATTCATCAAACTCAAAATAGTTTGTCTGAATACGCTGTATCCATTCATTATTACGTTTTTCACAATCCGCATCTTGAATTCCCCGAAATGTACGCAGCAGCATTTCTTCCTGATCACTACTTAAATGAACATTTTCGTTTCCTTGTATTTTGCACAAAATCGTGTATATTTTCTCAGAGGCTTCCATAAATTCCTGCCAGTTTTCTCTTCCTTCGAGAAATTTCTGCATACTTTTCCAGGCAGTATAAGGTCGATCCGGATAATGCAATGCACTTGCATGTCCTAAAGGCTTTATATCCATCGCAATATTCGAAAGCCGTGCCTTAAGCTTTTCCAGATTGCTCACTGGCGGTGAAATGATTTCTAATCCAACAATTGTATTTCCTTTATTCGTAATTCCGGAAAACTTCTGGTGCGCCCATGTATCGGCATACACATGCAGTGCAACACCCAGACGGAACAGTCGATGATCGCCTTCATAGTGGAGCATCGTATCAGCCAACGCGGATGCAAGTGCACTATCCTTATAGCAAACCGCTCGCTGTGAAAGGTCATCTCCGCAAAGCCCAGGCAAAAAATGAAACGGTACCCATACTTCTACATTTCCTGTTTCTTCAATATTTTCCCATAGCTCATGACCAGAGAATCTTTGCGGGATATCAGCAAAATAAAATTTTGGCACTTTATCGCTGATATTATCATCAACCAGCTGAGAACTCGTTGCAATAATTTTTGCTGTATCACTTCCAAATCCGGCCCAACGGGATAAAACGTAGATCGTTCCAAAATGAAAATCAATGTCCATAAACACAGCCTCCAACTATTTTTAGATTTTTCATGAATAGCTTTAAAGATCTATAATTCCAGATCTTTCATGACGCAAAAATAGACGACCTAAAGAATAACAGCTATTCGTTCAGTCGTCCTAAAAAAGTTTTGCTATATGGTATGTTCTTGATTTCACTCTTTTGCCAAACATCTGCCATTTCGCCACTTCTTTTCATATCTATTGATTCCCACTGGCAATCGTGCAAATCAGCAAAATTTGCATTTTATATTTATCAAAACTATTCTTTTCATTATAAAACTTTAGACTCAACAGTACAATACAAAAAGCTTATTTCAAGGCCACAGCAGCGATGTTCCACGTTCTTTCTGCACTATACTCTTTATTTCTGTGGATCAAGTACAACTATGCTAACACAGATCACTTTTCTTAGAGTAGTTCTCGCCACTGCCCTGAATTATATTTCGCCATCTGGCAATCAACTTTCATCTATTGTGGATAACTTCATTTTCTATTTTTCTTATGCATATAGAAAAACCCATATTCCGGTATAAACCGCAAATATGGGTAAAAATAGCATAGCATATATAAATAAAACCTGTTCCACTCGTAACCCACAGCTTTTTTCTTATAGCACAAGCTTTTTCAGCTTAAGTTCCCCTGAAATATTTCGCTTCAAGCCCAGCTCTTCCTGGCTGAATCCCAAAGCCAATCCAATAAGCTGCTGTAGATGAAGCACTGGCATATCCGCCTTGGAATGAACTGCATCTTGACCCTCGGACTGGTACATGTCAAGCTGCATCTGGCATAGTGGGCAAGGCGTCACAATAAGATCAGCACCCGCCTTATCGGCTGCATCATTGATCTGCCCAGTAACCGTGAGCACATCCCGCTCTGCTGTAAAAAATGCATGGAAGCCGCAACATTTCAGCCGATAGTCCACAAAATCTACAGGTTCGGCACCAAGCGTTCGAATAAGATTTTCCAACGACATCGGATTTCGCCCATCTTCATGTTTCATTAGTTGTATCGGCCGAAGCAAGTGACAGCCATAAAAAGGTGCAACCATCACACCCTGCAAGGGCTTCTTGACCTTCCCCTGCAAAAGTTCAGGATGTGCATCCAGCACCCAGAGTAAGTGAGTGATCTCAACCTGGCCTCCATATGTATAAGGATGTCCAGCCTCCTGCAGGATTTCATTGACCTTGTCCCGTAGCTTTTTGTCCTCATCCAGCTTTGCCTTCGCCTTCATAAGTTCTAATGTGCAGGTATTACAGACTGTGAGAATTGGCATCCCCATATGCTCAGCGATCGAAAGATTGCGGGCATTGATGGTCAAAAGGGTCAACTCGTCCACCGCCTGAGCATGGGACGCACCACAGCAGGTCCAGTCTGGGATCTCTTCCAGCTCAATGCCAATTACCTTACAGACTTTTCCCAGGGAAGTATACGCCTCAGCCGCTGCCCCCTTAAGCACACAGCCGGGAAACAATGCAAATTTCATCATTCTACCTCCTTTGCTTTTGTCATAATCGCTTGAATCGTTTTAATTTCCGGATTTACCGGATGGCGTTCCAACATATTCAACTTACCATGGGTCATAAGCCGAACAGCCACAGGTGCCCGTAGCGCTGAAAGAAACACACCTTCAGTGCGAGTCGCCAGCGTCTTTTCATCCAGCATACCCGAATCGTGCAAATCATCATAAACCGCTTTAGCATGATTGCTACCTACCGTTTCTTTGAGCTTCAAGCGAAAAGTGGCCGCTTTGAGCTTTTCGATAGCACCGGCAGGATCCAGATCTTTCGGGCATTTTGCCGTGCACTCCTGGCACTCCATGCAACGCCAAAGTCCTGCCTCCACAACTGCTTTTAGATGTTCTTCCGGGTTACGATCCCTGGAGTCTTCTACCAGTTTGGCAGCCTTAACGAAAATGAATGGATCAAGAAAATTTTTTTGATTCAACGTGTTCTTGTTGCACTCAGAGACGCAGGCACCACACAAGATACAGCCTGCATACTTTTTGTAGCGATCAAACTCTGCGGGAGTCTGGATACATCCTTTGTCGAGTGAGAATTCTTCCTTTGGATTCAGCCGTGGATGAATCGTTTGCATGCGCTCATATTTTGGCTGCCAATCCACAATAAGATCCCGCAGTACCTTGAAATTGGCAAGCGGCTCCAGCTCCAGCTTCTCCGTCTGATAGCGCTTTGCCAGATCCACCAGTAGTGCCTCACAGGCCAGCTCGGCATTCTTATTTACCCGGACAGCGCAGGCACCGCAGATACTTGAACGGCAGGAACAGGTAAAAGACAGGCTGGCATCCTGATTCGCCTTGATTTCGTGCAGTCCCTCCAAAATGGTCATGCCTTTTTTTATCTCAATCTCATAGTTCTGTATCCATTCTTTTCCATCCACGCTGCGATGAATAGCCAGTGTCAATTTCATGCTCAATACTTCCTTTCTTTCGGGGGATACTGCGTGACAACAACATCTTTATATTCCACATGATATTTATTTTCAGCTTCTTTAAAAACCAGCGTATGCTTAAGAAAATTCTTATCGTCTCGCTGAGGATAGTCCCGGCGGGAATGGCTGCCACGGCTTTCTTGTCGCGCCAGTGCTCCCATGATGATGCCTTGACAAACTTGGAGCAAATTGCCCAGCTCGATGTAATTCATAAAGGCAGTATTATACACATGGGAAGCATCTCCGATATAGCACTTTTTGTAGTCTTCATTCAAAGCTGTGATTTCTCTGGCTGCTTCCAACAGCTGATTTTTCTGCCGATAGACGCCTACCTTGAACCACATCGTATCTGCCATATGATCCCGTAGTTCCGTAACCGATGGCCCATCCGTGCGCTGTACTGCCTCTTCAAAATGAGCTGACCAGCGAGCTACCGCCTGCTGTAGTGCTGCCGCATTGCCCTCATAGGAATGAGCAGCAACATACTCGGCAG
>DCFY01000127.1 GCA_002315155.1 Megamonas sp. UBA1792 | reverse complement strand
GTAAGTTATATGGGAGTCGATTATGTCGGTGAAAGTGCAGCGGGTATTCTTCTGGGAAATCAGCTGAGTGGGCTCACATATCTCACGACGCATGGTATCGTTTGTAAGGTGAATATTGTTATGCTTAAGGGCATTAATGACAACCATATCGAAACTGTGGTCAAAAAGATGAAAAGCATTGGCTGTTATATCACGAATATCATGCAGCTTATACCTGTCAAAGGCAGTGCTTTTGAAGATATGCCGCTTGTCAATCAAAAAGAAATTATGGCAATGCGACAAAAATGCGGCGAGCATCTTAATCAGATGTATCATTGTCATCAGTGTCGGGCGGATGCCATTGGAACGCTTGATAATGATGTATCTATTGAGTATCGTGGCTGTACGGCAACAACAGAAAAGCTGACAAGTCTTCCGCCACAGCAGCAACGCTTTGCCGTAGCAACAAAGAGTGGTATGCTTGTTGATCAGCATTTTGGGCAGGTAAGTGAGTTCTATATTTATGAAAGTGATGGCAAGCGCACACACTTTCTTGAACGCCGCAAGGTGAAGAAATACTGTCAGGGCAGCGAGGTTTGTGATGAAAAGATAAACCGTATTGACCAGATTCTGCATACAATTGAGGATTGCAACAGCGTCCTTGCTTTGCGTGTTGGCGATGCGCCAATGAAAAAGCTTGGCGAAATGGGTATCCGCGTTATTACGACCTACGATCGTATTGAAGAAGCTGTGAAAAAAGCGGCAAATCAATAAAACAGTATCGTTCTATCGTACGTGTTTATTTAGAAACCAAGGGGGGATTTCTATGAATATGTTGCTTACAGATTGTACATTTGCTTGTCTCGATGCATATGAGACAAGTGCGGAGGTACTCTGGCAGCTGCTACAGAGTCTTAGCCGACTGCCGGTTGCCTCTATTGAGATGACGATGCCTGTATATAAAAAACTGCGCAGTTATCGTTCTCTGCCTAAAGGCAAGAATTATATTCTGCGTATTGATTCGGCTCAAAGAGTCGAGACATATCCGGGGTTTTTCGGCTATTCTATGGTAGATCGCCGAGTGCGTGAAGCGGGTAATTCTGGCTGTAAGTTTATAGTTTTACCCCATGGGAGGGCGGTGCCATCTTCCACGCAAGAAGCGTATATGCGCGTTTGTGGTTTTGCTGATCTTGTAGGTGTTCGTGCGCGGTCAAGCTTTGGTGCTTTACTTGCGAAGGAAGAAGACATCGAGCTGGATGCACGCGATGATTTTGGCTGCGCGACTGCACTGACCGTTGAATGGTGCCGGATGGGCGGCAGGCGTGCAGCTGTATCCTTTGCGGGAATTGGCGGTCATGCTTGTCTGGAAGAGGTATTGTTGTCACTTCGTTCAGAAAAGATGCTGGTGATCGAAGAAAATATGGCGGTTCTGCACAAAGCAAGTCGGTTGTTCAGTCAGATTACCAGGCAGAAAATCGCGACAAATAAACCAGTGCTGGGCGAACACATATTTTATGTAGAGGCGGGTATTCATGTGGATGGAATTTTAAAAAATCCAGAGATTTATGAGCCATATCCGCCGGAGCTTGTTGGTCTTACACGGCAGGTCGTACTTGGACAGTATTCCGGACGCAGTGCCATTGCTGCTAAACTGAAAGAACTAAAGCTTGATAAAAAAAGCATCGATATGAATTGTCTTTTAGTATCTTTGAAAAAGAAAAGTCTTGCACAGAAATCCACTATCAGCAATCATGACTTTGTCGAGCTTGTGAAGGAGCTGGCCTGAAATGCAGGAAAAACGTTATATTATAGATACGACACTGCGTGACGGAGCACAAAGCCCCAATGTCATTCTCACGAATGAAGAAAAACTATTGCTGGCAAAGTGGTTTGATGAAGTTGGTGTATACCAGATCGAGGCTGGTATACCGGCGATGGGGAGTGAGGAAAAAGAGATGGTCATGGCGATAAAAGATAGCTGCCAGCATGCAAAAATATCTGCATGGAATCGGCTCAGCCTGGAAGATATTGCTCATTCTATTGACTGCCAGCCGGACGTTATTCATATCAGTGTTCCGGTATCTGCCTTGCAGATTCATGAAAAGCTTGGCTGGGATGAAGCCGGACTCTTACGCCGCATGCTTGACTGTGTGAGCTTTGCCCGTGATAAGGGCTATGAAGTAACTGTGGGATTTGAGGATGCATCACGTGCTGATGCTGGATTTATGACAGTTTTGGCAAAAAGGCTTGTAAAGCTGGATGTCGAATCAATACGTTTTGCCGATACTGTTGGTATTCTGACACCGTCGACGGCCTATGAAAAAGTAAAGTATCTGCGGGACACTTCCGGTATTGGCATTGAATTTCATGCGCACAACGATTTTGGCATGGCTGTAGCGAATTCTGTTGCAGCACTGCAGGCGGGAGCATTCTATGCGGACACGACACTTAATGGTATTGGCGAAAGAACAGGTAACTGTGATATGGCACAGCTGCTAAAAGCCGCCGGACTGCTGTATGATATGAACGTTGCTCGTCTGGAAGAATGGGGTCTTCCTCCGGTCACATTTAGTTTCGAAGATCCGTAAAGGGCCGGTTCGCGTATGGGTTTTGTTTCGTATTGGAAAAATATCTGGCAACAAGGTTCGATGAGAATGGTTTACTAAAAAGCAGAAAGAGTGATGACGATGAAAAAGAAACTGTATGCATTTGCTATGATTGCCGCTTTATTGGGAAGCATGCTGCTGACCGGATGCGGAGCGGAGAAGCAGGAAGAGAAGACCTCAACAACTGCACCCCCACAGCAAAAAGAACTCTTTATCTCAGCTGCAGCAAGCCTTACGGATGTTATGAAAGAACTTGCGGCAGTTTATGAAAAAGAAAACCCAAATGTAAAGATTACGTTCAACTTTGGCAGCAGTGGGGCGTTACAAAAGTCAATCGCGCAAGGTGCACCGTCAGATCTTTTCTTTTCGGCAGCACAAAAGCAGATGGATGAACTGGAAAAAGCTGGTGAGCTAGTAGATGGTACACGCAAAGATCTCCTTCTCAACGAAGTTGTACTCATTGTACCGAAAGATGGTAAAGCAGATATAAATAATTTTGATGATGTCAACACAGATAAAGTAAAACGTATTGCACTTGGCGAACCGAAAGGCGTTCCGGTTGGTCAATATTCAGAGGAAATCTTTACGTCCATGAATTGTCTTGATGCTGTAAAGGCAAAGGCGGCATATGGATCAGATGTACGTCAGGTTCTTACCTGGGTAGAGTCAGGCGAAGTTGACTGCGGTATCGTCTACGCGACGGATGCAGCAATCTCCACCAAGATTCGGATTGCTGCAAGCGCACCAGAAGGCTCGCATGCACCGATTATTTATCCGGCAGCGGAATTGAAGGGGAGCAAAAATAAAGAGGATGCAACAGCTTTCCTTGATTTCGTATCCAAGCCGGAAATGGTAAAAATCTTTGAAAAATATGGTTTTCAGGTGAAATAATGGACATGTCGCCGCTTATTATATCGTTGAAGACAGCTTTTGCTGCAACGGCTATTACCTTTTTTATCGGTATTTATATGGCTTGTTTTGTTGTTCGCATGAAGCATTTTCAGGGGATTATGGATGCAATAATTACATTGCCAATGGTATTGCCACCGACCGTAGTAGGATTCTTTCTGTTATTGATATTTGGTAAAAGAAGCTGGCTGGGTCAGCTTCTTTTACAGTTTGATATTCGTTTTGTATTTTCATGGGAGGCGGCTGTTATGGCCGCCGTTGTCGTATCAATGCCGCTTATGTATAGGACAGCACGCGGTGCTTTTGAACAGATTGACAAAAATATTATTTATGCGGCCCGTACATTGGGGGTGTCCGAATGGAAGATCTTTTGGTGGATTCTTTTGCCGAACGCCCGGCAAGGCATTCTGGCAGGCGTTATTTTGTCGTTTACCCGGGCATTGGGAGAGTTTGGTGCGACCATTATGGTTGCGGGAAATATTCCGGGCGTGACACAGACAATGTCAACAGCAATTTACTCGGCTGTACAAGCGGATGACGATGCAACGGCCTTCCAGTGGGTTATTATTGTCGTGGTATTTTCCTTTGCTATTGTCATGCTCATGAACTATTGGGTCAACTATAAGGCAAGGA
>DCFY01000162.1 GCA_002315155.1 Megamonas sp. UBA1792 | reverse complement strand
TGATAATAGTCATAATAACTTACGAAATAGCCGACATAGTTATCCGGGAAAAACTCCTTAAATTCACTAGCCAGCTGGGCCGCCAGCGTTTTATTATGTGCAATGACAAGTGTCGGCTTCTGCACCTTCTCTATAACTTTTGCAATCGTGAACGTCTTGCCTGTCCCTGTCGCTCCCAGAAGCACCTGAGCCGTCTGTCCGTTATCAATACCCGCAGCCAAATCATCAATTGCCTGTGGCTGATCACCCATCGGTTCAAATGGTGCGACTACTTTGAAAGGTACTTCTTTTTCAAAATGCATTGTATTCAGCTTCGGTACAGTAGCCATATTTACCACATTCCTATTCATCATGATTCCATTTTATTTATATCCCTAAAACAATCTGATTCTTACTTATAAAACATGAACATATGTACTATTATATAGTAAAAATGTATACACGACAAATTCTTTTTTCTATGCTATACTATATTCACAAAATATTTATTATAAATTTCCCCAATATAAAACGGTCATGCAGCGGAACCCCCATCCCGCTGCATGACCGTTTTTTTATGCTCTACTGCATTTTTTCCTTCAATATTTCAATTGCCTTCAGTGCCTGTGTATCCTCCTGTCCATTTGGATCAGCAGTTACAGCAACATCCGGTTCAATACCTGTTCCATCAATGCTGCGTCCGCTTGGAGTATAGTATTTAGCGATTGTGAGCTTTAGCGCATCACCCTCGTACATTGGCATAACAACCTGCACAGACCCTTTGCCATACGACTTTGCTCCGACAAGCGTACCTGCCTGCGTGTCCTGTATGGCACCCGCAAGAATCTCTGCTGCACTCGCACTGCCGCCATCAATAAGCACAACAAGCGGATATTTGATTTTTTCCAGACTTGACATATGTTCTTCCTTTGTACCATCACGCTGGACAACGGACACAATTTCACCCTTTGGTACAAGAAGATTACCAATATCTACACAGCTTGTTACGAGCCCGCCCGGATTACCGCGCAGATCAAGGATCGTACCTTTCATACCCTGTTCTTCAAGATCACTATAAGCGTCCCTGAATTCCTTACTTGTATTTTCACCAAAAGAAGCAATGCGAATATATCCCATATCACCTGGCAGCATGTTATGTGCAACGGTATGTGTCTTGATGACAGCACGCGTAACCGTATAGTCCGTATCAGCCGCACCAGCACGGCGAATCGTCAAAACAACATCCGTTCCCGCATTACCGCGAATCTTCATCGCCGTTTCTTCCGGCTGCATCTTACTCGACAATACACCATCAACTGCAACAATTTCGTCACCAGCCTGCAGACCGGCTTCAGCTCCTGGTGTATTTTCCATGACGGATACAATTGTAACCACATCGTCCTTGAACCCCATGAATACACCGATTCCACCAAAAGATCCTTCGGTATGCTCAATAAGATCCTTATACATACCCGAATCAAGATAAAGGGAATGCGGATCATCCAGAGACTTCACCATACCAGCGATTGCACCATCAATAAGCTTCGTATCGTCAACCTGATTTACATATTGCTCTTCAATGAAGCGCAATGCCCCAAAAAAGCGCAGCGTATCTGTTATTTTATGTGTATTCAGTCCAAGAAGCAAATACAGTCCCATAACCGTCAAAAACGAGGATAGTATAGCTACAACAAATGCCCCAAGGACAATTTTCTTTTTACTTGCCATGATTTCCACCAAACTTTCCTCATTTATGGTTCTTTTTATAAATAACCGTATGGACTTACCGGTTCACCGTCCTGACGAACTTCAAAATGACAATGAGGTCCGGTTGCATCCCCTGTTGCACCACATAGTGCAATAACCTGTCCTTGTGATACCGACTGACCGACACTAACATTGATGGCTTCATTATGGCCGTAAAGTGTAGTGATTCCACCGCCATGATCAATAATCACGGCATTTCCATAACCGCTGATCCAGCCCGCGTAAATCACCGTTCCGCTTGCCGCAGCACAGATCGGATCGCCATAATCCCCAGCAATATCAAGACCGCTATGAAAACGCGCCGTTCCAAAGATTGGATGGATGCGCCAGCCAAACGGTGAGGTGATTTCACCGTTAATAGGCCAGATCATACGCCCCGAACCGCCGCTTGGCACCTGTACACTATAGCGGCTTTGACGAATGAGGTTTTCAACCTGTTTCGATGCTGCTACAATTTCCTGATAGGCACGCTCCGATGTATCACGATCATATTGCGCTTTATCGAGCAGCTTTTTCTTGCTGTCTTTCTTCTGCTTCACGATGGTTTCTTTATCCTTCGCATCCTTTACAAGTCCCTTTACGGCTTCTTTATCCTTTTCCAGAGACTCGCGCGTTGCTACGACAATGGCCTTATCTGCTTGTACCTTCGTGACAAGATCATAATCGTATTTAATAATACGCTTCAAAAGATCCATACGTGTCAGA
The DNA here is from genome assembly GCA_002315155.1 of Megamonas sp. UBA1792. The sequence continues at coordinate 2,812 of DCFY01000162.1, read as the reverse complement.
AAATCCGAAAAATCCGTTGCGCCAAATAAAACATCTACATAGCTGATCTGCCCATTAATATAAATATCACGTACACGTTTATTCAGGATTTTTGTCTTCCCCGCAAGTTCCTTTTCTGTCTTCGTCAGCAGGGTTTCATTCTCATCGATTTTATCCTGTGTATCGTCCAGTTTTTTCTTTACATCCTTATAGACTGCATTCGCCTCGTCGACTTCCGCCTGCAGCTGCCGCAGCTGATCTGAAATTGTATTGACTTTCGCTGCTGCCGAATCTGTATTTTTTTGCTGCTCTGTTGCCTGATTGTTCAACGTATCAAGCTTATCCTGCAGAGAATCATCCTCAGCTAACGCCGTAGAAAACGAGCTCACTACAAGAAGCGCTGCAGCAATCGCACAGCCATGCCTAAAATCCATCATGACATCTCTCCTTATACTTTCAAGAACCGCTTCAATGAAATCGTGCTGCCGACAGACCCAATCAGCATACCACTGAACAGGATAGCCAGACTAATATAGTTCAGAAACGGATACTCTGGTATGAGCGGGAAAAATGCCAGCGTACTATATACCTTCGCCGTCACTGCCGCATAAGTACTGCGAAGCGCAACAGCAGCAATAATGCCGCCAAAGAACCCCAAGGCCACCCCTTCCAGCAGAAAAGGCCAGCGAATGAACCAATCTGTTGCTCCGACATACTTCATAATTGCAATCTCCTTGCGGCGCGCAAACACCGTAAGGCGTATCGTATTCGATATAATGAAAAGTGTTGCTCCAGCCAAAAGAACCATGAGCGCAAGACCAAAAATACGGATGAGGCGTGTAATATCAAAAAGATGTTTCACAACATCCTGTCCAAATTTCACTGACTCCACACCCTTAATTTTTTCAAGGGACACCGCCGCTGTCTTTACAAGTTCCGGCTGGGTAACCGTTATCTCATAGGCATTCGGCAAAGGATTGGTCTCCCCTAGTGCATCAAGCAGAAATTTCTGATCCCCTAAACGTTCTTTGAATCGTTTCAGTGCCTCATCCTTATCAATATATTTTGCCGTTTCAATCCCCTGCATATCTTTAATCTGTTCTTCGATTGACTTAATATCCTCTTTCTTTAAATCATCCTGCAAATATACATTAATTTGCACCTGCGACTCAAGTGTCTCTGCCATTTTATTGAAGTTAAGCACAAGGATGAGAAACATACCCAGAACAAAAAGCGATACAGCAACCGTCCCAATTGAAGCCACTGACATCCAGTTGTTTCTTTTCAAAGAAAAAAATACCTCACGTATAAAATATTCTGTCGTCCTAATCCTCATAGCCATATACCCCCTGCGCCTCATCACGCACAATACGCCCGTCCTCAATTGCAACAACACGCTTCTGCATTGCATCGACAATCATTTTATCATGTGTTGCCATGACGATCGTTGTTCCTGATGTATTAATGCGCTTAAAAATATCCATAATGTCCCAGGATGTATCAGGATCAAGATTCCCAGTTGGTTCATCGGCGATAACAATTGCCGGATCATTTACAATAGCCCGTGCAATTGCTACACGCTGCTGCTCCCCACCGGAAAGCTGCGATGGAAAGCACTTATACTTTTCTCTGAGTCCGACAACATCCAGTACAGAGTTGACACTGCGCTGCATCGTGCGGCGTGAAGCCTCGATGACCTGCATCGCAAAAGCCACATTCTCATAAACTGTCTTATCCGGTAACAGCCGATAATCCTGAAAGATCACGCCCAGACCACGACGCAGATAAGGCACATCCTTATGTATCATATGAATGACATTACGTCCATTTACTGTAAGCGTCCCTTCCGACGGAAGCACTTCACGAAAAAGCATCTTTATAAACGTAGATTTCCCCGCTCCGCTGGCGCCAACAATAAAGACAAATTCACCTTTTTCAATATCAATGTTTACATGGTCCAGCGCTAAAGCACCATTCTCATAAATCTTTGAAACATTCTTCATATGTATCATAAAATGTACTTCCTCCATAAAAATTCCGTCAAAATATTTACTCCCTGCACAAACTAATTTTTATTGTACCATAAAATCATGAAAGTTTGCAGAATAAAAATTTAAAATCAGAAAAAAGAGGACACTGTCTGCACAGCGTCCTCTACTTCTTGATATAAAGCTTATTCTAAGCTACCACAGATTTATTTTTCTTCTTTCTCATAAACAAGGCCAAGTGCCAGTTCCGCATTATGGGATGCTGCTGTTCTGAGACCTGCAAGCAGCTCTGTATTTCGTTTACGAAATACGGCTTTATCATTCCACTTTTCCCGCACTTCAGCCATAAGACCATCTACTGTGACATTCTTCAGATCGCCAACAACTTTTTCACCAATTGAATTCAGAAAGCGATCCACCTTGGGATCATAAGAAATACCAATCATCGGCACACCCATGACACCTGCAAAAATAAGTGCATGAAGGCGTACTCCAATGAGCAGGTCCATATTGCCAACGATCGACAGAAGCTCACTTGTGGCATATTCATCATTCAGCACAATAGTCTTTTCCTTCGTCCGGGCAGCAATTGCTTCCGCCACCTTTACATCCTCCGGATACTGCATTGGCAAAAATACCACACGCGCACCAAACTCACTGGCAATTGCATCCGCAGCCTGTGCAATGACTTCTTTATAATACTTCCAAGCACGCCACTCACGCACAGAAAAAACCAAAAATGGGGTTTTTTTTTTCCAATTCTATAGTTTTTTTTTTTTTTTTATTCTGTCTCTTTTTTTTTTTTTTTTTTGTTTTTTTTTGTGTTTTTTCTGTGCTGTGTTTTT
>DCFY01000081.1 GCA_002315155.1 Megamonas sp. UBA1792 | reverse complement strand
GTAAGTGTTATAGCAAGTTTGCTGGGGCCAATGTTTATCGGACGGGCTGTAGATTATATGGTCGGAAGCAATCAGGTGGATTTTGTTTCTATCCAATGGATTTTAGTTCTTTTGGTTTTGGTCTACAGTATCAATAGTTTGTTTGGCTGGAGTCTGACTTACTTTACGAACAAGGTTTCGTACCAAACCGTGAACGCAATGCGGCACGAGCTTTTTGCAAAAATCAATAGGCTTTCGTTAAAGTTCTACGACGGAAATTCTCATGGTGATATTGTCAGTCGTTTTGTCAACGATATTGATATCATTTCGGATGGTATGGTACAAGGAATTGCCAACATGCTGACGGGTATCATTACGATTTTTGGAGCAATTGGGTTTATGCTCTATATCAGTACATCGATGACGATGGTGGTTATCTTGTCGGCACCGGCAGCTTATTTTGTTGCACGCTTTATTACAAAGCGTTCGCAAAAATTATTTAAAGCACAGGCAAAATGTCTTGGTGTGTTGAATGGGTATGCCGAAGAAGTGATTTCGGAACAAAAACTAGTTAAAGCGTTTACCTATGAGGAACGGTCTTTTGCTGAATTTCAAAAAATGAATGATGAGTTATATCAAATGGGTGTGAGATCACAGTTTTATGGCTCGCTGACCAATCCAACAACGCGGCTTGTCAATAATATTACGTACGGTGTCATCGGTGTGATCGGCAGCGTTCTTGCAGTTTCAGGGAAAATCACAGTGGGTGATATCGCAAGCTTTCTCATTTATTCCAACCTGTTTGCTAAACCATTCAATGATATAACCGGCATTTTTACGCAAATACAAAGTGCGCTGGCTTCAGCGCAGCGGGTTTTTCATATTTTGGATATGAAAGAAGAAGTACAGGATGCAGCGTCGGCACTTCAATTGGAACGTAGCCAGGGGAATATAACATTCCGGGATGTCGACTTTTCTTATACCAAAGAAAATCCTTTAATTCGTGATTTCAATCTGACTGTCAAACCGGGAACACATATTGCGATTGTTGGTCATACCGGTGCGGGTAAGACGACCTTAGTAAATTTATTGATGCGATTTTATGAAATCAATCAGGGATCAATTGCAATTGATGGTGTTGATATCAAGGATATTACCAGAGACAGCCTGCGGCGAAACTTTGGTATGGTTCTTCAAGATACCTGGCTCTTTGCAGGAACAATTCGTGAAAATATCGCTTATGGCGTAGAAACTGCAAGTGAAGCAGATGTGATGGCGGCGGGCAAAGCTTCAGATGCACACAGCTTTATTCGGCGTTTGCCTAAAGGCTATGATACTTTAATTACAGATGAAGGCGCAAATTTGTCACAGGGGCAAAAACAATTACTAACAATTGCCCGCGTTATGCTGGTCAATCCGGCAATGTTGATCTTAGACGAGGCAACAAGTAGTATTGATACAAGGACGGAATTGCGAATACAGAAAGCTTTTACGAAAATGCTCGAGGGCAGAACAAGTTTCGTCATTGCGCATCGATTGTCGACAATCAAAGAAGCCGATATAATTTTAGTCATGGATAAAGGCAGTATCGTTGAAAAAGGAGAGCATGAAGAGTTATTAAGTAAAAATGGTACATATGCCAAGCTGTACAACAGTCAATTTGCTCATGAATCTGTTATTTGAAAATAGTTACATTTTTTAGGCGTTCTACACAAAAATGCTGAAAATGTGTTCACTTATCTGTTGACAGTGTGCTTTTCCTATGATAGGATAGTCAATAATCATTTTATAAAGCAATCATCAAGAGCGGCAGAAGGACTGGCCTTGTGAAGCCGCGGCAACCTTCCTTTATGGAAAGGTGCTAATTCCAGCGAGATTTTCTCGAAAGATGATGTGTCATGACTTTTCATCTTTTGAGGTGAAGAGTCTTTTTTTATGGAATAGCATGCCGCAATCGAAGCTTTGCTGGTATTCTCCGCAGATGATATTTGAAAGGACAGGTGTAGTATGAACATTAAGAAAGCAGCATTTGCGTCATTAGCGGCATTGGCCGCAACAGGAATTATTTTAGGATGTGGTGGTACATCTTCTGATAGCAGCAAAGCAGCATCAGAATCCAAACCGGAAAAAACGGAAATTGTCGTAGGTGTCACGCCTGGTGCCAGTGACCGCATCATGGATGTGGTTGTAGCAGAAGCTGCTAAAGATGGACTGAAAGTAACGGTGAAGACCTTCGCCGATTATGTTACGCCGGATCAGGCTCTCGACAGCGGGGAGATCGACTTGAATTCCTTCCAGCATAAACCGTTTCTTGATGGTTTCAATGAGAAGAATGGCACGAAGCTCATTAGCATAGGCAACACCTATTTAGCGCCGTTGGGATTGTATTCGAAGAAGTACACCTCTGTCAGTGACGTTCCGGATGGAGCGACGATTGCCATTCCAAATGATCCGTCTAATGGCGGACGGGCGTTGCTGTTACTTCAAAAACAGGGATTGCTTAAACTCAAGGATGGTATAGACTCGACAAAAATGACCATACAGGATATAGTGGAAAACAAGAAAAATTTGAAGATCGTTGAACTGGAAGCGGCTCAACTGCCTCGTTCTCTCGAAGATACTGCGGCTTCTGTTATTAATGCGGGTTATGCCATTTCTGCAGGCCTTAGCAGCAAAACAGATGCTATCGCAGTGGAAGACAATACCAGTCCTTATATAAACATTATTGCAGCCCGTCCGGAAGATAAAGATGATCCGGCATACCAGAAATTTGTCAAAGCCTTCCAGTCTGATGCGGTAAAGAAATTTATTAATGAAAATTACGAAGGTGCGCTCGTTCCGGCATGGTAAGAAAATATTGATCAAAAAATAAGGAGGATTTGCTTCTTTTCGGAGAAGTGAATCTCCTTTTGTTTGTTTATTTTACATATTGATGATGAGGTGGAAAAACATGAAATTTGAAGAAGATCAATCGTTAATAGAACATTTTCGGCAGAGTATACAATTTCCTACTGTTTCCAATGAAGATACGGAAAAAGTAAATTGGTCTGCATTTGAAGATTTGCACCAATATTTAAAAAAGACCTATCCTGCAGTATATCGGATGTTCACAAAAACCAATCTTGGAAAAGCAGGGCTGCAGTTTTGCTGGAAAGCAGAACATCCCCGACAGCCACCGCTTCTTTTCATGGCGCATCAGGATGTGGTAGAGATTGGAGACCCGTCTCGGTGGAAATATCCACCTTTTTCGGCAAAACTGGCCGACGGCTGCATATGGGGCCGGGGCACTGTAGACTGCAAATCCCTTTTGATATCAGAATTGGAAGCGGTAGAAGAACTATTTGCCAATGGTTTCCGGCCGGATTATGATCTGTATCTGTCTTTCGGATACAGTGAAGAAGTATATATGAAAAATGCTCCCAATGGAGCGCAGCTGCTGGCTGATCATTTAGAAGAGCAGGGTGTAAAAGTAGGCTGTATCTTTGATGAAGGCGGAGGTATCAGCAAAGAAAAAAATGGAAAATTGGTGGCACGCATCGGACTTGGAGAAAAAGCTGCCGTAAACTTTGAGCTTTATAAAGACTCTGCTGGCGGTCATTCCAGTAAACCCGGATCGGGTACGGCGGTAGGTGCCGTGGCCAAGGCTATTGTCGCAATAGAAGGGAACCCGTTCCCTTATCGTTTGACACCGCTGGTGATAAAGCAACTGCAGGCAGATGCTGCAGTAAAAGAGGGCGATGTAAAACGGATTTATGGAGACCCGGAACAATACTGGGATGAACTTTGCGATCTGGCTAAAAAAGATAATGCTCTTGACGCAATGCTTCATACCACGATTGCTTTTACAATGACTTCCGCCAGTGAACAACCGAATGTACTTCCTTCTCATGCTGCTGCCGTAATGAGCTGCCGCATCCTGCAAGGTGATACGGTACAGTCGGTGCAGGATTACTTTGCCGCGTTTTTGCCTGAAGGTGTTCGTATCCGTCATATTTCGGGAAAAGATCCAGCGGCGACATCACTTCCTGAAGGCACATACTACAGTCTTACGGAGAAAGTACTGAAAAAATTGTATGGAGACGATATTATCCTCGTACCATTCTTGTGCCTCGGCGCTACGGATTCCCGTTATTATGCGCGGACGGCAGAAAATACATTTCGCTTTGATGGCTTGTATCGCGATAGCCGGTGGAGTGAGGCGCACCAGGTAAATGAAAAAATTCCCGGTGATCTGTTAACAACCGGTAAGCAGTTTTTTAAATTATTAATGACAACCTATTAGAAGCAGTTTGCCATGTACCTGGA
>DCFY01000108.1 GCA_002315155.1 Megamonas sp. UBA1792 | reverse complement strand
GTATATATGATGAGATGGCTGTACTGCAGGATAAAGAACTGGAAAAAGCAATGAACAAAGCGGCAAGATTCCAGACAGAACTTGAAGAAAGTGATTTTTACAGTATTGATTCAAAAATCGAAGGTATTACACTGGGGCTTGGTGTACGTGATCTGCTTGATAAGAACCCGCAAAAGCTTAGCGGCGGGCAGCGGACAAAGATTCTTCTGGCAAAGCTCCTTTTGGAGAAGCCGGATATCCTGCTTCTTGATGAGCCGACAAACCATCTTGATGAAGAAAATGTCACGTGGCTTAAAGAGTATCTTATCGGGTATACGAAGGCATTTATTTTGATTTCACATGATACAGACTTTATGAATACGGTTGTCGATGTTATTTATCATTTGGAAAATCGCAAATTGACGCGTTATCCGGGAAACTATATAAAGTTTCAGCGCATCTATAAGGAAAGAAAAGCACAGCAGCTTGCAGCCTTTGCAAAGCAGCAGGTTGAGATCAGCAAACTTGAGACGTATATACAAAAGAATGGTGCACGTGCATCGACTGCCGGCCAGGCAAAGTCAAGAGAAAAAGCACTGGATAAAATGGATCGCATTCAGATTGATAAAAAGGCACCCGATCCGCATTTTGATTTCAGGGAAGCAACGGAACCTGGAAATGTGATCTTTGAGGCGAAAAAACTGGTTATTGGCTATAAACAACCGTTGTCGCGTGCACTCAATTTGTCGATGGATAAGTATGAAAAGATTGCAATTATCGGTGCCAATGGTATAGGTAAGACGACTCTTTTGAAAAGCCTTATGGGTGTGCTTTCACCAGTCAGTGGAAAGGTAAATCTGGATGATCGGCTGGCAATCGGCTATTACGAGCAGGAAGTGCCAATCAGTACAGAGGAGACAGTTCTTGATAATGTTTGGGAGGCCTTTCCTGATCTTAAGCTGTCAGATGTGCGAAAGCTGCTTGCACGCTGCGGACTAAAGCGTGAACATATTGAGAATAAAATTTATCTGTTGAGTGGCGGAGAACAAGCAAAGGTGCGTCTTTGCAAGATTATTAACAAGAAGACAAATGTACTCTTTCTTGATGAACCGACGAATCATCTTGACGTCAAAGCAAAAAAAGAATTAAAACGTGCACTGATTCACTACAAGGGAAGTATTGTGCTTGTTAGTCACGAGGTTGAGTTCTATAAGGACATTGCAACAAAGATTTGGGATGGACAGGATTTTGTTGCAGGGAAGTAAATAGAGACTGAAAATAAACGACGAACCGCGAAGTTACGCGGTTCGTCGTTTTTGTAAATAAAATTTTAAAGATAAAAATCAAGCATCATCCCGAGCATTGAAGACGTCGAGCTATACTTGCTTGAAAGACTGCTAAGGGTAACCGATGGGTAAAGATTGTCTGCATTCGCAGCAGCTGATGTTTTGTTATAGGTGCTGGCAGCAAGGCCTTTTGCTCCAAGCAGATTACGAACGTTGTCCGAGTCAGATGTAAGTGCTGCTGATAGCTTATCTGTGTTAACCGAAAGCCTGCCGGAAGTATCTGTGCTGATACCTATTGAATCATAGGCGTGCTTGTTATATTGTGTGTCTGCATACGAGATTGACAGACCTTTGATGGCAGATGAAAGTTTTGCGTTGTCACTAAGAAAATCAACGGTGCCGTTGTAGTCAGCAGCAAAAGTCTTGACATTCTTAACGACAGCAGCAATTTTGTCGGCAGTACTTGTTGCTGCATCAGATATGATATCAAAGTTTGTATTTGCCAGAGCTTTTGCAGAGCCTTTTAAAGAGGTTGTTATATGACTGAAATCATCTTTGAAGGTTGTCTGGTTTTTGGAGTACATTTCAAGCGCAGAAATGTCATTTTGCTGTGCAAAGATTTTTTTTGAGATAAGATCGTAGGTTGAAGCTTTGGCTGTACTCCCGTAGAGTGATAGTGATGAACTGCTCGAAGATGAGTCCAAAAGAGAACTTATGCCCGATGTGTTTGTCGATGAACCATTAGAAAGGCTTGTGAGCCAACTGGAAGAATTTGCATTTACTGATGAACTGACCTTTTGCGTTGCAGCATATAACATATAAGAGGTGTTTGCTATCGACGAAATTGTGTACATGTAAATTCTCCTTCCTTAGAAAAAATATTCCTTAAAAATTCTATAGAAAATTCAATTCAAATTAATAAGAAAATCCTTATCTATATATCGAAATAAATGCAAAAAATTATAAGTACAGGTACTGTTTTCTGAAAACATTTTTTTCGGGGTTTTTTCATGTAAAACGTTTTACTTATAGGGGGAAAAAGTGTAGAATGTAAACATAACAGGGTGATCGATAGGTTTTCCCCTGTAGAGATAAAAGCAATGCAGTTTAGTGAATTGCGCGCTGTTTTGGTTTGTTTTATAATTCCTTGAATGGTGTTAATCAACAGATGCTTTTGCGGGTCTGTTTAAAAAAAGAAATAGGTGGGGGTTTAGTAATGTTAAAAAAGACTAAAATTGTTTGTACAATGGGACCAGCAACAGAACGGGAAGGCGTTATCGAGGCATTAATTGAAAACGGCATGAACTGTGCACGATTCAATTTCTCGCATGGTGATCATGCAGAACATACAGGTCGTATTAAAATGGTAAGAGATGCTGCTAATAAAGCAGGTAAAGTGCTTTCTTATATTCTTGATACTAAGGGACCAGAAATGCGTCTTGGCTCATTTGCAAACGGTAAAGTTCAGCTTGAAAAAGGAGAAAAATTTACATTGACCCATAGTGACGAACCAGGCGATGCAACGCATGCACCTGTAAGCCATAAGGTTCTTTATAAAGAAGTAAAGCCTGGCGATACGATTCTTCTTTCCGATGGTCTTGTTGGACTAAAAGTTGAAGAAATTCATGGGAAAGATATCGTAACAACGATTCTTAACAGTGGTGAAATGAGCACACGTAAACGCATTGCCGCTCCAGGCGTGTCTGTAAGTTTACCACCAATCTCTGAACAGGATGAAAAAGATATTATTTTCGGTGTTGAACATGATATGGATTTTGTAGCTGCTTCGTTTATCCAGCGTGCGGAAGATGTAAGAGCAATCCGTAAGCTCATTACTACACATAATGGTCATATGGAAATTATCCCGAAAATCGAAAACCTCGAAGGTGTAAAAAACATCGATGCGATCATTGAAGCTTCTGATGGTATTATGGTAGCGCGTGGTGACCTTGGGGTAGAAATTCCGGCTGAAGATGTTCCTTTGATTCAGAAGGATATTATTGAAAAATGCAATAAAGCGGGTAAGCCTGTTATTGTTGCTACACAGATGCTCGAATCCATGACGAACAATCCTCGTCCGACACGTGCAGAAGCATCCGACGTTGCCAATGCGATTCTTGATGGTACAGACGCCATCATGCTTAGTGGGGAAACTGCAAGTGGTGACTACCCTGTAGAAGCTGTTCAGACAATGAATAAAATCGCACAGCGCATTGAAACTTCTTTGCAGTATAAGAAGATTTTTGTAAGAAAAGGGTTTGAACATCAGGACAGCACGACCGATGCAATCGCACATGCTACGGTGCAGATGGCATATGAACTTGATGCTGCCGCAATCATTACTCCGACGGAAAGCGGCTACACGACAAGAGTCGTTTCAAAGTATCGTCCAAAGGCAGTAATCGTAGCTTATGCACCAAATGAAATGGTAGCACGTCATTTAAACTTGCGCTGGGGTGTATATTCTGTACAGGGTAAGTCTTGGAATGATGTTGATGAAATGATCAGTGCAGCGACGGCTTGTGCAGTCAGAAATGGTTATGCAAAACGTGGCGATCTTACGATCATTACTTCTGGGATCAAGTTTAGCGAAGGTAATACGAGCTCAATCAGGGTTCATACAATCTGATTGAAATGATGTCCTGAGTAGGGATATTGTGCTATAAAGAAGAGGATGTATCCTTGGGGATATACCCTCTTTTTCTTGCATTCTTGCAGTGCTTTGTGGTATGATAAAGTAGAATTTGTGGATGGTAGAGGAGGTTCGGGACTTTGCTTACAGTTTTAATGGTTTTTGATGCTCTTGTTGCAATTGTTTTAGTTGCTTCTGTATTGGGACAGTCCGCTAAATCTGCTGGTATGGGTGGAATCGGTGGCGGTGAAGATACAGTGTTCAGTGGCAAGGCAAGAGGGATGGATGCACTTTTAGCGCGTGTTACTGTAGTATTTGCAGTTTTATTTGGCGTTATTACTCTTGTTATTGCAAAGATGACAATGTAAATTGTACAAATAGGAGCGTTCTCTATCCGATTGGGAAGGGAACGTTTTTTATTTTCCTTGTGAGGAAAGGCGGGATTTGTATGATCTTAAAAGGCGCACAGCCGTTCTTTCTTGCTGGAGGAGAGCATGGAGT
>DCFY01000074.1 GCA_002315155.1 Megamonas sp. UBA1792 | reverse complement strand
TTTTTATTATAACAAAAAAGACTTGGATTTCTCCAAGTCTCTTGCATTCATGATTGGTCGGGATGACAGGATTCGAACCTGCGACCTCATCGTCCCGAACGATGCGCGCTACCAAGCTGTGCTACATCCCGACAACATCTAATAGTATACTACGTTGAATCAAAAAAAGCAAATCTTTTTTTAGTTATTTTGCTTGCTGGCAAGTCTGTATTGCTTTACCGATAATCTGCAAGCCTGTGTCAATTTGCTGGAGACTGATGGTTGCAAAGCTGATACGAATATAGCGGGGAATTGTTTTGCGTGGGAAGAACGAACTGCCATTGGTAATCAGGACACCACCTTCACGAGCATTACGGACTACGGCATCAGCAGAGATTTCCTTTGGCAGTGTGAGCCATAGAGAAAGACCGCCATGAGGTTTTATGCAGGTGATATCAGATGGTAAATATTTTTTTACGGCTTTTATTGTAAAGTCCAGCTGCGCTTCATAGATATTGCGGATGTCAAAGATGTGTTTTTGCCAGAGGCCTTTGCGGAGATACATATCAAAAATACGCTGTGTGAGGCCAGAGGTGGATATGTCCGAGAGATGCTTGACACTTAGTAGTTTTGGAGCAAGTACTTTTGGCATAGTAAGAAAGGCAAGACGCAGTCCAGGCATAAAGATCTTGGAAAAGCTTTTAAGATAAATAATACGGTCATCACGATCGAGGGCTTTGAGGGGAGCAGGCTTTTCTTTGCCATAGGATAGTTCACTGATATAGTCATCTTCAAGAACAAATATGTTGTAGTAGCGGGCAAGCCCCATAAGACGGTTGCGGCGCGCGGTACTATAAGATAAACCGGTTGGATTCTGAATGTTTGGCATGAGATAGATCAGACGCGGGCGAAAACAGCGCAAATTTTCTTCTAGTTTATTTATGTCCATGCCATCTTTATCCAGAGGGATCTCAATGATTTTTGCGCCACGTGAACGGAAAGCAGCAATAGCGCCTGGATAAGTTGGTGCTTCAGTAAAGACATAGTCACCATGATCAAGTAACGCTCGGGAAACAATGTCAATGCCCTGTTGGGCACCTGAAATAATTTGGACATTGTCAGCAGTTGTTTCTATACCATTTTTTTTTAGATACTCGGTAATGGATTCACGCAGAGGAAGAAACCCCTGACTTTCCTGATAACTGAAAGCGTGGCCTTGATCACGATCAAGTACCTGAATAAGGACTTGCTTGAACTTCTCAATGGAAATAATATCCGGGTTTAAGGAAATGCTGCTCATATTAATAAGCAAGTGGTCAGAGCCGGCAGAAATAATTTCCGGATCGGTAATGTCGGTGATTGTCAGCTCAATCGATCTTTCCACGTCAGCAAGCTCTGATTGTTCCGCAACATAGCTGCCGCTGCCTTTGCGGGAGAATATGTAGCCGTTTTTTTCGAGTTCCTTGTAGGCACTTACAACGGTGCCAGCATTGATGCTGAGAAAATCAGCAAATTTGCGTACAGGCGGCAGGAGATAACCGGGAGCAAGACGATTGGATTTTATGAGGGTGGCAAGTGCTTCGTAGAGCTGCACATAGAGTGCGGCCTTCGTATCTCTTTTTAATTGTATTGATACAAAACTTAAAATATCATCTATCATCTTGAAAAACCACCTTTATTTTGCTACAATAATAAAAATCTTGACCAGAACAAAACATTTTGTACTGATACAATTTGATTTTAGCAAATTATTTGCTTATAAACAAGTAGAAAAGAGGAATGAAAATGGAAAAAAGATACGAACTCAATAAGAACCTTGCACAAATGCTCAAGGGCGGGGTCATTATGGATGTAACGAATGCTGAGCAGGCAAAGATTGCTGAAACAGCTGGTGCAGTAGCCGTTATGGCATTGGAACGTGTACCTGCAGATATTCGCAGGGATGGTGGGGTTGCCCGTATGTCTGATCCTAAAATGATTCGTGAAATTAAGAAAACTGTAACAATACCAGTCATGGCAAAAGTTCGTATTGGTCATTTTGTTGAAGCACAGATACTTGAAGCGATTGGCATTGACTATATCGATGAATCTGAAGTGCTTACACCAGCAGATGATACAAACCATATCAATAAAAAATCGTTTAAGATCCCATTTGTTTGTGGCGCACGTGATCTTGGTGAGGCATTGCGCCGCATCGGGGAAGGTGCTTCTATGATACGTACGAAGGGAGAGGCTGGCACAGGTAATGTTGTCGAAGCCGTACGCCACATGCGCACGCTGACAAATGATATACGCCGTGTACGGTCTGTCTCGGAAATGGAACTTATGCGTGTTGCTAAAGAATTTGGTGCACCGTATGATCTTATCGAGTATATTCATAAGAATGGACGGCTGCCGGTTGTGAATTTTGCTGCAGGAGGTATTGCGACTCCGGCCGATGCTGCGCTCATGATGCAGCTGGGGGTGGATGGGGTGTTTGTTGGTTCTGGTATCTTTAAATCCGGTGATCCGGCAAAGCCCGCCAAAGCAATTGTCGAAGCGCCGACCTTTTATAAAAATCCGGAAAAC
>DCFY01000129.1:6174-10928 GCA_002315155.1 Megamonas sp. UBA1792 | reverse complement strand
GAAATGTTACAGGGTGCAATGGATGCCGTAGAAGAAGCTGAGTCACCAGTGATCATTTCCTTCGGTAGTGGATTTTTGGGAAATACAGAGTTTGACCATTTTTCGAAGATGATGGTTTCCATGGCAAAGGCATCCGCTATGCCTGTAGCTATTCATTGGGATCATGGCAGAAATATGGACGTTGTTACGCATGCATGGGAATGTGGAATGAACGCTTTGATGATTGACAATTCTTCTCAGGATTTTGAAACGAACATTAAACTCACGAAAGAAGTTGTTGATAAATTTCATATTATGGGCATTCCAATTGAAGCAGAACTTGGACATGTTGGTGCAGAGACCGTTTATGAAGAAGCACTTGCAAACTATGGTTACACAGATCCGTCCCAAGCAGCTGAATTTGTAGAAAGAACGGGTATTGATTTTCTTGCAATAGCAATAGGCAATCAGCATGGTGTGTACTCATCCGAACCTAAACTTAATTTGGAAATTGTCAGAAAAGTAAGGGACAGCGTGTCAATTCCGCTGGTACTTCATGGAGCTTCCGGTATTGGTGATGAAGACGTGAGAAAATGTATTGATTTGGGTATTACTAAAATCAATATTCATACGGAACTATGCCAGGCGGCGATGATTGCAGTTGTAGCAAATCAAAAAGAAACTTTCCTCAAATTACAACAGGAAGTCAGAAAAGCGGTTGCCAAGAGAGCAATGGAAAAAATTAAGTTGTTTGGCAGCTACGGAAAGGCAAAAAAATAATTATGGCAAGTAAGGAATTAGACGTCATTTGTATTGGTGCTGCTATAGTTGACATTCCTTTACAGCCAGTCAGTAAAAAAATTTTTGATAGTGATTCCTATCCACTGAATAAAATAGTTATGACCATTGGCGGGGACGCAATTAATGAAGCGACCATCATTTCAAGACTTGGCTATAAGGCGGCTCTGATGAGCCGTGTTGGGCAAGACGTTGTAGGTAATTTTGTTATTGATGCATGTAAAAAGGGCAATATAGATTGCCGTAGCGTTAATGTAGATGCTGACATTGACACTTCGATAAACATTGGCCTCGTTGCGGAAGATGGTGAACGAACCTTTGTGACAAATCGGAATGGCAGCTTATGGCGTATGACCGTGGAAGATGTTGACTTTGAGCGTTTTAAAGATGCCAGGCTATTATCTATGGCTAGTATTTTTAATCATATACGAATCGATAATCATGCCATGGTAAAGATTTTTAAGGCAGCCCGGGAAAATAATTTGATAATCTGTGCAGATATCAAAAAAAGCCGGGATGGTAAAGGATTAGAGGATATAAAAGAATCCCTGTCTTATCTGGATTACTTTTTTCCTAATTTCGCGGAAGCCGTTGAGTTAACAGGCAAACAGGAACTGGATGATATTGCAGATGTGCTGTTAGGATGTGGCATAAAAAATGTAGTCATTAAAGTTGGAAAAAAAGGCTGCTTTATTAAAACGAAAACGGAAAGATATCTGATTCCGGCCTATAAAGCTAATGGAATTGATACAACGGGTGCTGGTGATAATTTTGCCGCCGGATTTATTACGGCTATTCTTGATGGGCTGTCACTGTCGGACTGTGGCAAATTCGCCACAGGCGTGGCGGCTGTATCAGTGGAAAGTGTAGGAGCGACTACTGGGGTGCAGAGCAGACAGCAGGTTGATCGGCGAGTGCAGGAATTTCTGAATTCTTAAAACAGACGATTGTTGAACTTTTACAGGATAACGTAGAAAGGGCGGTCATAGTAATGGAAAAAATGAAACTGGGAAAAACTCAAATTGATATTTCCCGAATAGGTCTTGGAACCTGGGCTATTGGAGGAGGCCCTGCATGGGGTGGAGACAGAGAACTGCAGGGGTGTATTGATACCATCAGAGAATGTCCAAAATTAGGCGTGAATCTGATAGACACTGCGCCTGCCTATAATTTTGGTAACAGTGAGAAGATCGTCGGCCAGGCACTTGCCGGTATGAAGAGAGAAGAGCTTGTACTGACGACAAAATGTGGAATTGTATGGACACGAGAAGGCAGCCTGTTTAACAAGGTTGGAGATGTACAGCTCTATAAAAATCTGTCAAAAGAATCCATTCGGGAAGAAATTGAGTTGAGTTTGGAACGCTTAGGCACGGACTATGTTGATGTGTATATGACGCACTGGCAGTCTGTAGAGCCTTGTTTTACTCCAATATCGGAAACAATGGAAGCTCTCAATGAGTTAAAGGCAGAAGGTAAGATTCTGGCAATCGGTGCATCCAATGTTTCACCTGAACAGATCAAAGAATATCTGAAATATGGTGAACTGGATATTGTGCAAGGCAAGTACAGCATTCTTGATCGTAAGATTGAAAATGATTTACTCCCTACTTGTAAAGAACATGGAATAACATTGCAGGCATATTCACCACTAGAACAGGGGCTGTTGAGTGGGAAAATAACCAGAGCGTATGTACCGAGGGGAGCACAGGTCGGGAAAAAATGGTTTGAGCAGGAAAACATGTTTAAGGCTATTACAATGATGGAGGGATGGAAAAGTCTTTGTCAAAAATATGAATGCACAATTGGCAATCTAGCTCTGGCCTGGGTGCTTGCACAGGGTGAATATATCAATATTTTAAGTGGCGCAAGCAAAGCAGAACAGATTGAACAAAATGTCCGGTCCGCTGAAATCAAGCTTTCGCAGGCGGATGTTCAGATGATGAGAGTAATGGCGGAAGCAATTGATAACTGAAATATGAATTTCTAACTATGGGAAAGGGCATAACAAATAATCCTCAGCCCGTAAAATACTATGGGCTGAGGATTGTTGTTTAGTAGGATACTATTATTCTTACCACAGAAAATTTCCAGTATCTATTGCCAAACTGGTCAGGTTGATGCATGAAGATGAAGTTGTGATGATTCCCACAACTGCCATAACTGCAGCAACTACCATGCTGAGATTTAAAAAGATTTTTCTCAATTTACCAACAACTCCTTAAACGTAATAAAAGCATTACCTCTCGCTGTGTAATGCCAAAACACAGTATAACAGAACTTGTTAAAGTAAGCAACTTTTTGAAATTTATTAAAGTAACTAACATGCTTGGATTAAAACTGTGGAAGGATGTGGCTAGCTGGCTTGATGACGACAATAACCAGATTGTACTGAAAAATTTTTAGGAGGTACGTATCGTGAGCAAACAAAGTAATATAGGAGCAAGACTGGATCGATTGCCAATATCAAAATGGCATTATAATGTTCTGGTATTGATGGGGCTTGGGTTATTTATAGATAGTTTTGATAATTATATGGGTGGTGTAATCTTAGCAGACCTGGTTAAGTCCGGCTGGTCTAATAATTATCTTAATGCAACGTTTGCTTCGGCTACAATGGGAGGACTTTTTCTGGGTTCGCTGTTTGCAGGCTTTGCCGGTGATCACCTGGGAAGAAAATTTGCCTATCAAATCAATTTGCTTATATTTGGTTTTGCTGCTATTGCAGATGCATTTTCTACAGATATGATTATGTTGATTGCTTTTCGGGGATTAATGGGCTTTGGCTTAGGGGCAGAGCTTGTTGTTGGATTTGGTACATTTCCTGAATTTGTACCAGCAAGAGTACGAGGCAAGTGGGTTTCTTTTCTATCGCTCATAGCAAATGTTGCTCCGCCAATAGCGATTGTGACTGCATATTTTGTCATACCTTCTTTTGGCTGGCGGGCAATGTTTGGAATTGGCGGAGTTGCAGCACTTATTGTATGGGCATTACGGCACGGCCTGCCGGAATCACCCCGTTGGTATGAATCACGTGGTGAGATCGCTAAAGCAGATGAAATACTTACGAAAGTTGAAAGAGATACTGAACGCGAAATGGGAATCAAATTAGCACCAGTTGAAGATAACCCTTCATCGGAAGAACAAGTTGTTAAAAAGGTGTCTTTTTTACAACTGTTTAAAGGTGTGTTACTAAAAAGAACCATAGTAGCATCTGCGGTGCTTGTTGCCATGAATACAATTGTCTATACTGTTATCAATTGGGTTCCAACTATTTTTGTACAATCGGGTATAAGTGTTACAAAGTCTACTGGAATGATGGCGTTGATCATGTTCGGCGCGCCACTGGGTGTGTTTATTTCTTCACAAGTGGTTGATCGATTTCCGCGTAAGAAGATGGCAGTCGTTCTTTTGTTAGCAATCGGCTTGCTGGGCTATGTTTATTCACTTCAGCGCTCAGCAGAGGCTATTGTTATCGTTGGATTTATTCTTACGGTCATTAACTATGTTTTTACTTGTTTTGCTTGCTCCGTTTATGTTCCGGAATTGTGGCCGACTGAAGCACGTATGAGAGGTATGGGGTTTGCTAATGCAGTCGGGCGGGCTTCCGCAGTCTTTTCACCCTATGGAGTAGCCTGGCTTTTATCAAACTATGGTTCTATAGCAGTTTTTATAGGACTTGGGATCGTATTGACTGTAATAGCGATTATTGTCAGTACACTGGGTGTTGAAACCAGAAATAAATCACTTGAAGAAATAGGTGAAGAAACAGGCATTTGATTATATGAATTGTGCCATAATAGTATCAAATTAAATATAAAATACTAAAATATTTCCCTGCGAGCTTGTCCCGGAATACCATAACGGTAGCTGGGACAAGCTTGTATTTTAGTATGCAAAAAAGGATACTACTACAGTGTTGTTTAAGTAAAGGCTGTTGATGATTCACACTGGAAATGTGCGAACCGGAGTGCTGACGT
>DCFY01000129.1:4134-5886 GCA_002315155.1 Megamonas sp. UBA1792 | reverse complement strand
AAAAAGCAATAAATAAGTTGATGTTTTTAAATTAATTGAAAAAATATGTATAAACTAAATTTTGCATTAAATGCTTGACGTTAAAATAGCAATATGCTATTCTGTATATAGATTTGAATGGCTTGTTACTATTTTGCGAATGAATAGGCAATACCATAGAACGCATCATGCGTTTTTGGTATTGTCTTTTTTTATGGAATTTTTTAATGTATGCGGGAGGTTACATTGTGATTATAAAAACAATACTAAACAATAATGCGGTGATTGTTTTAGATGAAAACAAACGGGAAGTGGTCGTAGTCAAAAATGGAATTGGCTTTAATAGTAAGAAAGGAGACATCCTTAAAAAGGAAGATATGGAGAAAATGTTTGTACTCCAAGAGGAGGGAGTGTCAAAGCATTCAATTGAACTTCTTTCCACGATTAATGACGATATTATTTGTGTGTCAAAGCGTATTGTTGCCTATGGCAGAGAAACTTTGAAGCAGCCGATTCATGACAGTATTTTTATAACGTTGTCAGATCATATTAATTTAGCAATAGCACGAAATGCACAAGGAAGGACAATTAACAATCCGCTTGATTGGGATATTAAAAAGATTTATCGACAAGAGCATAGTGTTGGTATGGCGTCACTGGAAATTATCAAAGATATGCTTGGTATTACCTTGCCATCAGAAGAAGCAGGATTTATTGCACTTCATTTTGTTAATGCGGAAATCAATGATGATAAAGAATCTATGCATAATGTTGCAAATATGATGATATTTATTCATAAAGTATTAAATTTTGTGAAGTATTATTTTTCTATTGAGTATGATGAGGATAGTATGGACTATTATCGTTTTGTCCGACATTTGCAGTTTTCGGCACAGCGGATATTTGTGAAAAATAATGGTTTTTCTGAAAATCGTGTAGATATGGAAATGATGGATTTTATGAGCAGAAAATATGTAAAAGAATTTGCATGTACTGAGAAAATAAGAGAATTGATTAAGCGGGAATATTATATAGAGATTTCGCGAGAAGAACAGTTTTATCTTTTGATTCACATTAATCGATTGATCTCTTTATAAAGGGGAGAATATAATGAATAATCAGGAAACAGCAAAAGTTATTATTCAAAATGTTGGTGGAGAAAAAAATATAAAGTCAGTAGCTCATTGTATGACACGTTTACGGTTTATATTAAAAGATGATGCAAAAGCAAATGTTACTGCATTAAAAGGGCTCGAAGGCATCCTGGGTGTTCAATTCCAAAATAAGCAGCTGCAAATTATCATTGGACCCCAGGTTGGTGAAATTTATGAAGAAGTAAATGGACTATGCTGTTTTGATATGCAGTTGGAAGATACTACTACGGAAGAAAATAAAAGTATTATATCGAAGCTGTTAGGCGTATTATCAGGTGTGTTTTTACCGATCATTCCAGCGATTGCCGGGGCAGGTATGCTAAAAGCCCTGCTCAGCATACTAAAGGCAGCCGACGTAGTATCGGCAGACAGTGATACAATTAAGATGTTTAGTATGATGGCAGATTGTGTATTTTATTTCTTGCCATTTCTTTTAGCCAGTTCGGCAGCAAAAATGTTCAAGGCGAATCTTACTCTTTCAATTGTACTTGCGGCAGCGCTGGTACATCCGACGATGATGGCACTTGTAAAAGGCGGGGAGGTATCTTCGGTAAGCTTTTTTGGGATTCCATTGGCAGTTGTAAATTATAGTTATTCGGTTGTGCCGATTATTTTGTCG
>DCFY01000129.1:0-3811 GCA_002315155.1 Megamonas sp. UBA1792 | reverse complement strand
GTTATTTTTACACCAACGGTTGTGCTTCTTATTATGATTCCGCTTATGTTAGCTGTTCTTGGCCCAATTGGCAATTATTTGGGTGTGATGCTGGCTGGTGTATTTAGTGGACTTTTTGCAATAAATGCGTTTGCTGCAGGGTTTATTATGTCTTTTTTGCGTCCTGTATTTGTTATGACCGGTATGCATCAGGCATTTACACCGGTTGTGTTCCAAAATTTTGCGACACAGGGATATGACATACTTATGCCAACGATGCTCATGTCGACAATGGCACAGTTCGGTGCAACCGTTGCAATGTATTTCCGCACAAGGCAGAAGGCACAAAAGGCACTCATTGCATCAGCGGGAACCTCTGCAATTATGGGGATTACAGAACCGGCACTTTATGGTGTATTAGTTGGTAATAAAAAAGCATTTTTTTCGGCATGCCTGGGTGGTGCTTTTGGCGGGGGATACATTTCGATGACGCATTTTCATTTGCAGTCGTTTGCGACCTCTAGTATAGTGAGTCTGCCGCTTTATTTTCAGACAAATGTTGAGAATGTAGTCGTTGCTATATGCATTAGTATTATTTCAGCATTTACATTGACACTTGTTTTGGTGAAAAAAGAAGCTGTGTCCAAGAAAGAGAAGGAAGATATTTCTGTCGATAAAACAATAAAAATATCACGGCTGGAAAAACTGGATGGATATCGGATGCAAATTACATCGCCTTTAAGTGGTAAAGTTGTTGATCTTAGTGAAGTGCCGGATCCTACTTTTTCCAGCAAGCTGCTGGGTGAAGGATTTGCGGTGATTCCAACGGATGGTGTGGTTTATGCGCCTTTTGATGGTATAGTTACAGCACTGTATGCATCAAAGCATGCAATTGGTTTAACGTCAAAGGCAGGTGTAGAAGTGCTCATTCATCTTGGAATCAATACGGTTCAATTGGAAGGAAGGTATTTTACATCTTATGTAGAAAAGGGTGCAATAGTTAAAAAAGGAGATACGCTTGTGTCTTTTGATGTAGAGAAGGTAAAGGAAAAATATAATATAATTTCACCGATTATTATACTCAACAAAGGTATTGAGATTGAACAAATAAAGCATGACGAGAATATAACTGCAAATAAGGAAGTTGTATTACAGTTGAATTTTTAAAATAATGGATATAATTTGAGGAGGAATTAAAAATGGGAAAAAATTTTCCTGAAGGGTTTCTGTGGGGCGGTGCTACCGCTGCAAATCAATATGAAGGTGGCTGGAATGAAGGTGGCAAGGGACCATCTGTATCGGATGTAGCAATCTTAAAACCACATGTAGACATAGAGGATATGCAGATGCAATGGGAAATCACTTCAAAGGATATTGAAGATGCATTGAAGACAAATGATACATCTATGTATCCCAAGCGTCATGGAGCAGATTTTTATCATCACTACAAAGAGGATATTGCTCTTATGGCAGAGATGGGATTCAAGGTATATCGTCTCTCAATTGCATGGTCACGTATTTTTCCTCGTGGTGATGAGCTTGAAGCTAATGAAGAAGGTCTGCTTTTTTATGACAAGGTATTTAATGAGTGTAAGAAGTATGGAATTGAACCTTTGGTTACAATGTCGCATTATGAGCCGCCTTTAGCTTTTGTGAAGGAATATAATGGCTGGTATTCAAGAAAAGGTATAGAGTTTTTTAGCCGGTATGTAAAGGCTATTTGCACACGGTATAAGGACAAGGTTAAATACTGGTTGACTTTTAATGAAATTGATTCGGTAGTACGTCATCCGTTTATGACAGGTGGTCTTATTAGAGATCATTTTTCTAAAAATGAGTTTGATCAGGCAATTTATCAGGCGATGCATCATCAGTTTGTAGCAAGTGCATTAGCAACAAAGTATTGTCATGAGATTATCCCCGATGCAAAAGTTGGTTGTATGCTTACGAAGCTTACGTATTATCCATATTCGTGTAAGCCGAAAGATGTTTTGAAGGCACAGCAGGATATGAGAAAGACACTTGCCTTTGCGGATGTGCAAGTTTTTGGTAAATATCCGCCATACCTTAAGGCACTTTATAAAAATGAGGGAGTTCATATAAAGAAAGAGATCGGCGATGATGAAATAATAAAAAACTATCCGGTAGATTTCGTTTCTTTTAGTTATTATGCATCTTCTTGCTCAGCAGAAGATACAACGGGACTTGATGTTGCACCAGGGAATACAAGTTCATCTATTAAGAATCCATATCTTAAAGCAAGTCCGTGGGGATGGCAGATTGATCCAATTGGATTGCGAATATCAATGGTAGATCTTTATGATCGCTATCGGCTGCCGTTATTTATTGTAGAAAATGGTCTTGGGACATACGATAAGGTAGAGACCGATGGTTCGATTCAAGATGATTATCGCATTCATTATATGAAAGAGCATATTAAGACAATGCATGATGCAATGTTTGTTGATGGTGTCGAATTGATGGGCTATACACCATGGGGATGTATTGATCTTGTGTCTAATTCAACAACACAGATGACAAAGAGGTATGGCATGGTTTATGTAGATTGTGATGATTATGGTAACGGAACTTTTGCTCGCACACGGAAAAAGTCGTTTTATTGGTATAAAAAGCTTATTGAAAGTAATGGTGCTACAGCTTTTGAAGATTAAATATAAATGATGTAAGGAAGACCACTGCAGGGATACAGCTTGCCGCAAATCTATAAAGTAAAAGAACTTTCCTCTATGGTGTGATTTTTATAGAGGAAAGTTCTTTTTATTAGGAAAAGCAAGAGGCTCAAAACAGAGCTGATTTATACCAGAGCGGATGTGTAAATGCTTTCTGATGACTTGTTATGATTTGACAACTAATATGATTAGTTTTATTATGTAATTAATTAGTTTTTTACTATATATTATATTGTAACACATAGAAAGGGTCGTAGAATAATTATGCGATTGAAATTAAATATGCAGCGTATCATCGAGGCTGCAGCTGCAATTGCTGATGAACAAGGTTTTGATGCGGTAACTCTGACAACCATTGCTGAAAGATTTGGTATAAAAAAACCATCTCTTTATAATCACATAAACAACTTAGCTCAATTGCGCTGTGAACTCGTTATTTTTGCTAGTATGCAGCTAAAAGAAAAACTGGCAGTCGCGGCTATCGGTAAATCAAAAAAAAATGCCATTTTAGAAATTGCTGTTGTCTACAGGCAATTTGCGCATGAGCATCCAGGGCAATATCAAGCGATTATGTCATCATCCTGGGAATATAAAGAGAATCAAAAATTTAAGACAGCGACCAAGGAATTAATGGGAATTCTTCGAATGGTATTATCTCATTATGATCTTCACGACGATGATTTGACACATGCTGTTCGAGGCCTGCGCAGTATCATGCACGGATTTGTTTCGCTTGAAGCCTCGGGGTGGTTTACACAACCCGCCGGACGTGAAGAGAGTTATTTGCAACTGATCCAGACATTTATCAGTGGTGTTGAAATACGCGAACATACATCTCCGGCAAAGAAATAGGTGAATTATATGGAACTTTGGAAACGAAATTTATGGATCTGCTGGCTTGGCTCGTTCGCTACTTCGGCTGCTTTAAGCCAAATCGCCCCTGTATTACCTTTATATATTGATAAACTGGGCATGCATGATTTATCTGATATTGAAATGTGGTCAGGTATTGCTTTTGGGAGCACTACTTTAATAGCGGCTGTGTTTTCACCTTTCTGGGGAAAACTTGCTGATAAATATGGACGCAAGCCGATGCTTCTTAGAGCCAGCTTTGGAATGTCAATAGTGTTGGCATCAATGGG